>NZ_JFJW01000025.1:0-108 GCF_000611125.1 Cupriavidus sp. SK-4 | reverse complement strand
GCCCACCTTCTCGAACATCTTCAGGCCCTTCTTGGCATCCAGCAGCGCGATGTCCTGCGGCGTGGTGACGATCACCGCGCCGGTGACCGGCACCTTCTGCGACAGCGT
>NZ_JFJW01000024.1:0-7825 GCF_000611125.1 Cupriavidus sp. SK-4 | reverse complement strand
CGACGGGCTCAGATAGTGTGAACACGCCCTAACCTAGCCGCGCGGCAGCCACTCCGGCGCGTGCGTGCCGAGCGGCTCGGACGGCAAGGTCCAGCGCGCCGGCGTTTCCGACAGATGCGCCGCATGGCGTACCACCGTCAGCATGCCGAAGCCCGACGGTACGGCCTCAAGCAGGTCGGAAACGTCGTCGATCTTCTGCTCGGGCGCCTTGAGCCCCTCTGGCACGCGCCCCAGGCCGCGCAGCCACTGACCCACCTGCGCCAGCGACACCCGCACATGCCAGCTGCCGCCCTCCACCGCGCGCCGGTGCAGCGCGGCCATCGCGCCGAAGGCCAGCAGGTAGCCCGCGGCATGGTCCAGCACCTGCGCCGGCAACGGACGCGGCGTGTCGCTGCCGGCCGCCTGCGCTTCGGCATCATTGAAGCCGGTGGCGGTCTGCACCAGCGAATCGAAGCCGCGCTTGTGCGACCACGGGCCGACGTGGCCATAGGCGCTCAGCGACACATAGACGATCCCAGGACGCGCGCGCGCCGCGGCCTCCGGCCCCACGCCCAGCTCGGCCAGGCCGCCGGGGCGATAGCCCTGCACCATCACATCGGCACCGTGCAGCAGCTTGTGCAGCATGCGCTTGTCATCGGGATCGCGCAGGTCCAGCTGGCAGCTGCGCTTGCCGCGGCCGGTGTCGATCACCAGCGGCGGGATCGACGGCAGGTGCGAGGCGGTGACCAGCAGCACGTCGGCGCCATGCGCGGCCAGCGTGCGGCCCGCCACCGGGCCGGCGATGATGCGGGTGAAATCGAGCACGCGCACGCCCGACAGCGGCTGCGCGTCCGCGGATGCGGGCGCCGGCAGCGGTTGCGGCGGGGCGTCGCCGATGCGCTCCAGCGTCACCGGCGGCAGGCCGCGCAAGGCGGCCGCCTGCGGATGGCGGTCCCATTCCTCGAAGCTGCGCAATGTCGCAACCACCAGGCCCGCTTCGGACGCCGCAGCCTCGAAGGCTTCGGCGTCCCGCTTGTCCAGCGCGGCCTGCACTGCCGCCTTGTCATTGGCGCAGCCCAGCAAGCGCACCACGCCGTCGCGGTGGTGCGGGAAATTGGTATGCAGGCGCACCCAGCGGCCGTCGCCGCAGCGGTAGATGCCGGCCAGCTTGTCCCACAGCTCGGGCGCGGGGCCGCCGTCGACACGCAGGTAGCGTTCGCTGCGGAATTCGGTGATGGCGTGGCGCATGTCGACGCTGACGTCCTGCCAGCGGCCAGTGCGGCTGTGCCAAAGCGCGGCCGCGGCCAGCGCCGAGGCGCCAAGGCTGGCCTGGGCGGCGGTGCCCACGGCAAAGCTTGACGGCAGCACCGGCTCGGCGCCGTCCAGCTTCAGGTGCGCCAGCGCCTCGGCGGGCAGGCCGGCATCGCGCCACAGCGCGGCAACGGCCTCAGAGGGCTCAAGCGGCACTGGCGCCGCATCGGGTTGGGCGTTCATGAGCATTCCTGCAGCGATGGACCAAAGCCGGCCACCACGGGCCGGCACGCTTCCATGCTACTCCGACACATCACTTTCGTCGCAGCCGGGAGCGTCCGCGCGGACGCAAATCCGGGATAAGGGCGGAAATCCGCGGCGGCTCGCGGCGTGCGGCGGCTCCGGCACGGTAAAATCCCGTTATTGGCATTCCGCCACGCAATCTGACGACCCGGCCCCAAGCACCCAGACGCCTCAGGCCGGCCAACCGGCGCCATCATGAGCCACGACAACAAGCCTACCGACAGCACCCCCGCCGCCTCCAACTTCCTGCGCAGCATCATCGACCAGGACCTCGCCGCCAGCACCTATGCCGGCCGCCAGGACAAGGCCGGCGAACCGCTGCCGGCCGTCATCACCCGCTTCCCGCCGGAGCCCAACGGCTACCTGCATATCGGCCACGCCAAGAGCATCTGCCTGAACTTCGGGCTGGCGCGCGACTACGGCGGCCGCTGCCACCTGCGCTTTGACGACACCAACCCGGTCAAGGAAGACACCGAATACGTCGATTCGATCATCGACGCGGTGCACTGGCTGGGCTTTTCCTGGGACAGCGAGGGCAAGGACGGCACCAAACAGCCGCACCTGTACTACGCCAGCGACTACTTCGACCAGCTCTACGCCTTTGCCGAGACCCTGATCGAGCGCGGCGCCGCCTATATCGACAGCCAGACCGCCGAGCAGATCGCCGCCAGCCGCGGCAATTTCTCCGAGCCGGGCAAGCCCTCGCCCTACCGCGAGCGCAGCGTCGAAGAGAACCTGCAGCTGTTCCGCGACATGCGCGCCGGCAAGTACGCCGACGGCGAGCACGTGCTGCGCGCGAAGATCGACATGACCGCGCCCAATATCGTGATGCGCGACCCGGTGCTCTACCGCATCCGCCATGCCCATCACCACCGCACGGGCGACAAGTGGTGCATCTACCCGATGTACGACTTCACGCATTGCATCTCGGACGCGCTGGAGAACATCACGCATTCGCTGTGCACGCTGGAGTTCGAGAACAACCGCCCGCTGTACGACTGGGTGCTTGAGCACCTGCGCGACAGCGGCGTGTTCCGCGACCCGCTGCCGCACCAGTATGAGTTCGCGCGCCTGAACCTGACCTACGCCATCACCAGCAAGCGCAAGCTCAAGCAGCTGGTCGATGAACAGCGCGTGGACGGCTGGGACGATCCGCGCATGCCCACGCTGGTGGGCGTGCGCCGCCGCGGCTACACCCCGGAATCGATCCAGCTGTTCTGCGACCGCGTGGGCGTGGCCAAGGCCGACAGCTGGATCGACATGAGCACCCTCGAAGGCTCGGTGCGCGACGACCTGGACGGCCGTGCCGCGCGCGGCGTGGCCGTGCTGGACCCGCTGCGCCTGGTGATCGACAACTACCCCGAAGGCCAGAGCGAAGAATGCTCGGCGCCGGTGCACCCGAAAAAGCCGGAACTGGGCCGCCGCGTGTTCCCGCTGTCGCGCGAACTGTGGATCGAGCGCGAGGACTTCAACGAGACCCCGCCCAAGGGCTACTTCCGCCTGTTCCCGGGCAACAAGGTGCGGCTGAAGTACGGCTACGTGATCGAGTGCACCGGCGTGGACAAGGATGCCGACGGCAACGTGATCGCCGTGCACGCCAGCTACCTGCCCGAAACCAAGAGCGGCACGCCGGGCGCCGACAGCGTCAAGGTGAAGGGCGTGATCCACTGGGTCAGCGCGGCGCACGCGTACGAGGCCGAAGTGCGCCTGTACGACCGCCTGCTCAACGACCCCAACCCGGATGCCGGCGGCAAGAACTTCCTGGATGCGCTCAACCCGGATTCCAAGCAGGTGATCACCGCCTACCTGGAGCCGGGCCTGCGCGAAGCGCAGCCCGAAGACCGCTTCCAGTTCGAGCGCCATGGCTACTTCGTCGCCGACCGCACGGATTCACAGCCGGGCAAGCCGGTCTTCAACCGCATCGTCGGTCTGAAAGACAGCTGGGGCAAGTGATGGCCAAACCTGGCAAGGCAGCCGTGCAAACCATCACCTTCCCGCTCGAGGGCGAGTTCATCGCGCTCAATGACCTGCTCAAGCTGGCGGGCGTGTGCGACAGCGGCGGCGCCGGCAAGGCGCTGGTCGCCGCCGGCGAAGTCTCGGTGGACGGCGCGCCCGAATCGCGCAAGACTGCCAAGATCCGCGCCGGGCAGGTGGTGGGCCTGGCGGGCATCGAGATCCGCGTGGTCGCCGCCTGACCGCGCGGGCCGGGCCGGTGGCGCCAGTGATGGCGGCGCCGGCACTGCAACCGAAAGGACTGGACTATGCCGATCGCTTTCTGGTGCGTGCTGCTGGCCGGCGTCATGCCGCTGGCGACGGTGGCCATCGCCAAGGCCAGCGGGCCTGGCTATGACAACCATGACCCGCGCGGCTGGCTGGAGCAGCAGTCCGGCCGCGCGCGCCGCGCCGACATGGCGCACCGCAACCACTTCGAGGCCTTCCCCTTCTTTGCCGCCGCCGTGCTCGCCGCCAGCCACCTGCAGGCGCCGCAAGCCCGCATCGACGAGCTGGCAGTGGTCTTCATCGTGGCCCGCCTGCTCTACACCGTGTGCTACGTGACCGACCGCGCCACGCTGCGCACGCTGTGCTGGACCATCGGCTACCTGTCAGTGGTGGGCATGTTCCTGCTGCCCGTGTTCGTCCACTGAACGCCGACTGAGCCATGGCCGCACGCGCGCTGGCACTTGCTGCCGTCCTGGGCATCACCGCTGCGCAGGCGGCGCCGCTTGAATACACCATCGATCCGGCGCACACCACCGTCTATTTCTCCGCCAGCCATTTCGAGCGCAGTTCGGTGCGCGGACGCTTCGGCAAGATCGACGGGCGCCTGGTCTATGACGCGGACAGCGGCGCCGGTGCACTCGACGTGACCGTGGACCTGGCCTCGGTCGATACCGGCAACCGCACCCTGGACGGCGTGCTGCGCTCGGCACAATTCTTCGATACTGCCCAGCACCCGGTGGCGCGGCTGCGCGCGGACCGCTTCCTGATGGAAGGCGGCCGGCTGGCGGCGGTGGAAGGTGAGCTGACGCTGCACGGCGTCACGCAGCCGCTGCGCCTGCAGGCCGAGCGCTTCCGCTGCGGCGAGGTGACCTTCTTCGGCGTGAGCCGGCAGGTCTGCGGCGGCGACTTCCGCGCCGAGGTGCCGCGCAGTGCCTTTGGCATGACCCGCTTCCTGCCTGAGGTAGGCGACACCGTGACGCTGCAAGTGGCGGTCGAGGCATCGCCCGCGGGCAGCACCCCACGGTAACCGTATTCGTCACCTCCGGCGCAAATTTCTCTTGTAGAATCAGCGCTTTGCCCAATTCCCGCCACGCTCGCCTGCGTGTGCCTGATGGGGGCGCGCGAGACCGAGACCATGTTCGACATCCATTCCGGCGACATCGTGGCCGCCGCACTGGCAGCTGCCGGTGCCTGCCTGGCCTGCAGCATTCCGGGCGACTTCCTGCGCCGCTTCCCGCTGTGGGCAGTGCAAACCTATGGCCGCGGCGCGCTGCTGATGCCGTTCCTGGCGATGATGGTCGGCACCTGGCTGTTCCGCCTCGGGGTGGCCGGCCAGATCGACACCACCGCCGGGCAGGCGCTGATCGTAGCCGCCGGCTTCCTGAGCACGCTGCTGCTGTCGGCGCTGCTGCGCTTCTACCTCAAGGAATACCGCAAGCGCTGAGCCGCTGCGCGAGTATGCCGGGCGCGCAGGCCGTGTCCGGCAAATGGCGTATGATGCGGCCTTTTGCGTCTCCCGCACCCCAGCCGGGGCGCCTGCCGCTCACTTCACCTCATGGCGCTCAAATCCACCATCTTCAAAGCTGACCTGTCGGTTTCCGACATGGACCGGCCCTACTACGGCAGCCACAGCCTGACCATCGCCCAGCACCCGTCCGAGAATGACGCGCGCATGATGGTGCGGCTGCTGGCCTTTGCCTGCGAAGCCACCGAAACGCTGGCCTTCACGCGCGGCCTGGACGAACCCGACGAACCCGACCTGTGGGACAAGCGCCTGACCGGCGACATCGCCCACTGGGTCGAACTGGGCCAGCCCGACGAATCGCGCCTGAAGCGCGCCGCCGCGCGGGCCGAGCGCGTGACCGTCTATACCTACAACGCCGCCAGTGCGCGCGAATGGTGGAAGGGCATGGCGGGCAAGGCCGGCAAGCTGCGCAACGTCACCGTCTACAATGTCCCGGCGGAAGCGGTCGAAGCCCTGGCCGCGCTGGCGCAGCGCGCCATGCGCCTGTCGGTGACGATCCAGGACGGCGATATCTGGGTGGCCGACGACGACCGCAATGTGCAACTGACGCTGGATGTGCTCCAGCGCGCCCAAGCCTGAACGCAGCCGCGCTGCGTTCTCCTCTCACCACGTCTGTTCCCATCGGAAGGAAATACGCCATGCAAACCACGCCCTCTGGCCTGCAATACGAAGACACCACCGTCGGCGCCGGCGCCGAAGCCACCGCCGGCAAGCACGTCACCGTGCACTACACCGGCTGGCTGTACGAGAACGGCCAGGCTGGCCGCAAGTTCGATTCGAGCAAGGACCGCAACGACCCGTTCGTGTTCCCGCTGGGTGCCGGCCACGTGATCCGCGGCTGGGATGAAGGCGTGCAGGGCATGAAGGTGGGCGGCGTGCGCCGCCTGGTGATCCCGGCCGACCTCGGCTACGGTGCCCGCGGCGCCGGCGGCGTGATCCCGCCAAACGCTACCCTGCTGTTTGAAGTGGAACTGCTGGCAGTCTAAGCCGGCAGGAGGTTGTCGCGCCTGCTCGGGCAGGGGCGACAACCGCGGCAACTACCCGTTTTGCCGGCGCGCCCGCGCCTCAGAAACCGATGGCGGCGTTGCCGACATCGACGCGGACCTTGTCCCGGTCCAGCAGCCGCGCCGCATGGCGGGCATAGTCCTGCGCCCATGCAGGATCGCCGGAGAAGCGCGCTTCTCCGGAAAACTTGGCGACATTCAGGATCTTGTCGATCACCAGCACCTTGCCGACCGGGCTCGACGCCTGGCAGTCCAGCTCGGTGTATTCCCGGTCGAACCAGCGCCACGCGGCGTCCTCGGTGACCGCGGCCAGCTCGTCCGTGCCAATCGTGAAGTCATATTCCTTGCCACTGCCGAACACCACCGTAAGCGTGCGTGCCATCGCGGGTTCCCCCTATGGATTGAGGCCACCATTGTAAGGACATGGCAGCCGCGCGGGCCAGCAATTCACGGCCCCCTGATCGCGGACAAAGGTGCGGCAGCACTCGTCCGCGGCGAGTGACAGAGGCGGCACGCCGCGCCAAACGTTGTCAAGCGCCCACACCCGCGCCGGTTGCTCAGACAATTCTGAGAAAAACTGGCACTTATGTCATTTCCCCCACCTTCCCGTGGCGCCGCTTTGATTTATGCTTCCACCATGGCCATCACGCGACAGGACCTCGAATCCGACCGTCTGCGCACCTCGCTGTGCAGTACTCCGGTCGCGTCCTCGCTGCTGCCGGAAGCCGTGCTGGAGCAGTCCCTGTCCGATGCGCTGGCGCGCCGCCCGGAAGATCCCGCGCTTGGCGGCGACGTCTGGCTGTTCGGCTATGGCTCGCTGATCTGGAACCCGATGGTGGTGCACACCGAGCGCCAGCGCGCCACCGTGCACGGCTACCACCGCGGCTTCTACCTCTATTCCCGCATCAACCGGGGCACCTGGGACAACCCGGGCCTGGTGCTGGGCCTGGACCGGGGCGGCTGCTGCCACGGCATGGTGTTCCGCATCCCCAGCCATGTGGTCGAGCAGGAATTCCGCGTGCTGTGGCGCCGCGAGATGCTGACCGGGGCCTACCATCCGCGCTGGCTGCGCATCCGCACCGGGGATGCCCGCGCGCCTGAGCAGCGCGCCCTCGCCTTCGTCATGAACCGCTCGCACGAGGCCTACGCCGGCCGGCTGCCGGATCCCAGCGTGGTCGAGCGCCTGCGCCACGCTGCCGGACTGTACGGCCCCGCGCGCGAATACCTGCAGCAAACCCTGCTGGGCCTGGCCACCAACGGCGTCGACGATCCCTACCTGGGCCGGCTCTGGCGCCAGCTGCAGGCCGACGATGCCGCCGACGCCGAGCGCGCTGCGCACGCCGCCCTCGACGACGCAGCGCCCCTGCCGGCCAGCCCCCACGAAACCGTCTGAGCCAAGGAGCTGCCGCCATGACGCGCCCCGCCGCCCGCACCCGCAGACAGGCACTTAACGAGCTGCTGGGCCTGATGGGATTGCTGGTGGGGGGCAGCCTGCTGGCGGCCCAGGGTGGGCAGACCCTGGCGGCACGGCCCGCCGGCGGCG
>NZ_JFJW01000023.1:0-2227 GCF_000611125.1 Cupriavidus sp. SK-4 | reverse complement strand
CCTCAACACACAAGAAATCTGACAGGCTCCGTCATGCACGCCGGCGGGCGACCGCGTCGCCGTGAACGGGCACCAATTCGGATGGCTGCAGCCGTAGATCACTCTCCATAAGAATCGCGGTGGCCGGTGCAAAAACCCATCAGGCTACGCGCGGCTCGCTAAACACCGAGCCGGAAGCGATTAGCCAGCTCTTCCACAATCGATGCCTGCAGCCTGTCGCGAGATATCTTGAGCGGATCGCGATCTGCGGTCGATGCCATCCAGCGCTTGAAGTCGACAAACGCGGCTGGACTGATCGTCGTCATCCGCGCCATCCTTCCGGTCACGGAAACGATGGGCGCAGAGAATGAAGGCGCCCCCAACAGGACATTTGCGCGTCGCGCCTGGACTGCCCAGAGGTCGTCTTCGTCGTCGGTCAGCTGGAGCGGATGAGGGTCAAGATCGGTGGCCTCGCCACGCAGGATGTCCACCTCGAAGCCCTTTGCGTTCACTGCCGTGAAAAGTTGATCGTCCCGAATCTCGAACGTGCTATCTACCTTGCGTAGAACATCGAGCATGGAGAGATCCAGGTTCTTCATTCGGGAGGCAAACTGAAGGCGTTTGCGCGTTTCCCAAAGAAGATCGACATCGCGAGTTGCGAGGGCGCGTTCCTGCAGGCGGACTCCGGCCGCGGCTTCATACGCATAGAGTGCGTGCGTCCCGATGACGATGAAATGCTCGGCGATATTGAGCCGCGTCATCACCTGAAGGATAGCCACGAGGATGTCCGGAGCCCGGCCAACTCGGATCGCTCGGTTCAGCCGCCGGTGCCGGTCGAGCTCGTCTGCGAGCGTCTTGAGCCGGGCCTCGGCGGCCTCCTTACGCGCGTTGAAACGCGAGTACATGTCCTCGGTCGTTTCCGAACGCACCCCGAGGCTCTTCTGTTTGTTGTCCACGCCGGTCCGAATCAGGTACTCGCGGCCCTTCGTGGTTCGCCAGAGCATGCCGCCGCGAACCTCTGCGGCCTTGGCACGCGCGGATTCCCACGCTTCGAACACCGCCTTGGCGTCGATATACTGTCGCAGCGCATCCTCATCCAACTCGATCCACGGATCCATGAGTTTCAGTATAAAACAGCAATATGACAATTTTATACTGAAACTCATATCTGTGCGCCATACCGGCCCCGAGCGTCTCTGGCGGGCCGAAACCACCCGACGAAGCGCGCCGGCTACAGCAGCCGGCTTAGGCAATTTCGAAGATTGGTAGTCGGCCGACACGCCCTGATAGAAGGGCGCCCGATCATGCGGCGCCCGATTTCCTGTGGCAGCAGTAGTCATCCGCGCGGTGGCCCCCCACGTGGCAGCGCGTCGGGTGGCCCTCCAAAAAGCGATGGCGTCGGCCGTGCCGGTGCCCTAGTCGGCGCTGTCCCGACCAGAGCGACCGGGATGCGGTTTGAATCAGGGGCCTTCCTCTTTGTGAGTGCCCCAACCGATGCGATGCCGCTCCTGAGTGGCTTGATGCCGCGTATCCTCTTCGCTGTGCAGGTAGGCGCTGGTCGTCGAAATCGACGAATGCCCAAAATTATCCCTTACATAGCGCAGGTCGACCTGCCGGTCGGTCATGTGCGAGCCGGCGGTGTGGCGCAGCCAGTGGGCCGAGGCGCTGGCCAGGACATCGGCCTGCGCCGCCCATTCGGGCCCGCGCGCGCGCAGCCGCGCGGCCGCCAGGCCGAACACTTCCTTCAGGATCAGGTGCAGCGCGCCGCGTGACAGGCCTGGGTCACGATCCCCGCGCCCCTCGCGTTGCTCGCGCCCGATCACCGGCAGCACCAGCGGCAGGGCCTCGCCGGGCTGCGGCGTTGGGTGCAGGTCGTTGGCGCGGCGGTAGCGCGCCAGTTCGGCAATCAACTCGTCGGTGGCCGGCACCAGCCGGGTCTTGTTGCCCTTGCCGGTGACCTCCAGCCACCAGCGCTCGATGCCCTGGGCATCGCGCCGGCAGAAGAAGGCCCCCATGGTCGTGGCCGTCAGCTCGGACGCGCGCAGGCCCCCCAGGTAGAGCACGGTCAGCACCCAGCGGCAGCGCGCCGCATGCAGGCGTTCGCGGGCGGTGTCGGTCGGCATGGTCGCGACCGAGTCCTTCACCGTCTCCCACAGTTCGTGACTGAGATACCGCGTGATGCGCGCCTTGGCGGGCGCGCGCCGGCGGCGGGCGAGGGCGAGCGGGTTGCCGGCCAGATAGCCGGCCT
>NZ_JFJW01000022.1:0-86306 GCF_000611125.1 Cupriavidus sp. SK-4 | reverse complement strand
GGTCACGCCCGACAGGGCGACGGATTTCTTGGGCTTGGGAGTGACGAGCGGTTGCGCTTCGGACATCTGGGTCTCCTTTGTGTGATGCCTGGTATTGCCTGTCTGTTGTCGTGCAAGCGGCCGGGACTAAGCCCGGCCGCGCGTGAGTCTTGCTTACTTGCCCTTGCCTTGTGCGAAGAGCGCGTCAAGCTTCTGCTCGAAGTCATGGTAGCCGATGCTCTCGTAGAGCTCGGCGCGGGTCTGCATGGTATCGACCACGTTCTTCTGCGTGCCGTCGCGGCGGATGGCCGCGTAGACGTTCTCCGCCGCCTTGTTCATGGCGCGGAAGGCCGACAGCGGGTACAGCACCATCGACACGCCGGCGCCGCCGAGTTCCTCGGTGGTGAACAACGGCGTGGCGCCGAATTCAGTGATATTGGCCAGCACCGGAACCTTCACCGCATCGACAAACTTGCGGTACATGGCCAGGTCGGTCATGGCTTCCGGGAAGATCGCGTCGGCGCCGGCTTCCACGCACGCCACGGCGCGCTCGATGGCCTTGTCCAGGCCTTCGACGGCGAGCGCGTCGGTGCGGGCCATGATGACGAAGTTCTCGTCGGTGCGGGCGTCGACGGCGGCCCTGATGCGGTCGACCATTTCACCTTGCGAGACGATTTCCTTGTTGGGGCGGTGGCCGCAGCGCTTGGCGCCGACCTGGTCTTCGATGTGCATGGCCGCTGCGCCGAACTTGATCAGCGACTTGGTGGTGCGGGCCACGTTGAAGGCCGAGGCGCCGAAGCCGGTGTCGACGTCCACCAGCAGCGGCGTGTCGCACACATCGGTGATGCGGCGGATATCGGTCAGCACGTCGTCCAGGTTCGAGATGCCCAGGTCCGGCAGGCCCAGCGAGCCGGCCGCAACGCCGCCGCCCGACAGGTAGATGGCCCGGTAGCCGGCGCGCTTGGCCAGCAGGGCATGGTTGGCATTGATGGTGCCGACTACCTGCAGCGGATGCTCGTCGGCAAGCGCCTGGCGGAAGCGGGCGCCAGCGGAGCGCGCGAGGTCGGAAGCGGAGTAGGTCATGGCGTATGCGTTGGTGAACAGGACGGGCCTAATACAGCAAGGGGTGTGCCAAGCCCTTGAGCGGGCATACAGAAAATCCTGCAGCCCTTGTCAGCGCTGGGCTGGCGGGCAGGGCGGCTGGCCTCGCCGCCGATTTCATGTCATCTTTTCAGCACAATTGAATTTCAAAATCACAAGTTTGGAATTCAAAGTTGAAATCCCGGGCTGCGTGGCGGACAATGTGCCAGCACTGTACGCCTGTTCGTCCCGGGTTTCACCACGCATTCCTTCCGCATTGCACCATGGCTCCTCCCGTTTCCACGCAAGCCCGTCCGCGCATCTGGGCCATCGGCATCAGCCGCCTGGCACGCGCCTTTGCCGACCTGATTCCGGCCTACGCCGACCGGGCCGAATTCCGCATCGTCGGCAAGGGTTTCGAGGCCGCCGCCAGCGCCGTGGCGCGCGAGGCGCGCGAGGGCCGGCTCGACGTGGTGGTGGCGGGCGGCTCCAACGGCGCCTACCTGCGCCAGCACGTGGATGTACCGGTGGTGCTGGTCAAGGTCACGGGCTTTGACGTGATGAGCGCGCTGGCCACCGCGCGGCGCATCTCGCCGCGGGTGGCGCTGGTCACGCACGCGTCGACGTATGCCGAGGTGGATGAATTCGTGCGCGCGTTCTCGCTGTCGGTCCCGGCCTATATCTACCTGACTGAGGACGATGCCGTAGCGCGCGTGAAGGCGCTCAAGCAGGAGGGCATCCAGGTCGTGGTCGGGCCCGGCCTGGTGACCGACCTGGCCGACCGTTATGGCCTGACCGGCGTGTTCCTGTACTCCGGCAACTCGGTGCGCATGGCGCTCGAAGACGCGATCGAGGCTGCGCGCCTGCGCCGCATCGAAGCCACCCGGCGCGACTACGTCAACACCATCCTGGCGCACCTGAACGAGGGCGTGGCGGCCGTGGATGCCGAAGGACGCATCCAGTCGTTCAACCCGGCGATGGAGCGTTTTCTCGGCACTTCCGTTGCTGCCGCGGTAGGGCGCAAGCTGCAGACGCTGGCGCCAAACCTGGCGCTCGAAGGCGTGATGCAGAGCGGCGACAAGGAACTGGAAGCGATCCAGAAGCTCGGCGACAAGATGGTGGTGGTCAACCGCATCCCCATCGTCGGCGAGGCCGGCACCACCGGCGCCGTGCTGACCATCCAGGACGCCAGCGCGATCCAGCGCGTGGACCGCAACCTGCGCTCGCGCGCCCGCACGCGGCCGGCCGGGGTGCGCTACAGCCTGGACGACCTGGCCGGCACCTCGGCGGCCATGACCGAGCTGCGCGAGCTGGCGCGGCGCTACGCGGCGGTGGATTCCACCGTGCTGATCGGCGGCGAGAGCGGCACCGGCAAGGAGGTGCTGGCGCAGGGCATGCACGACGCCAGCCCGCGCCGAGCCTTCCCGTTCGTGGCGGTCAATTGCGCGGCCTTCCCCGAGGCGCTGCTGGAGAGCGAACTGTTCGGCTATGAAGAGGGCGCTTTTACCGGCGCGCGCCGCGGCGGCAAGGCCGGCCTGTTCGAGTCGGCCCACAACGGCACGCTGTTCCTCGACGAGGTGGGCGACATGCCTTCCGCGCTGCAGACGCGCCTGCTGCGCGTGCTGCAGGAAAAGCAGGTGCTGCCGATCGGCGGGCTCGACGCGGTGCCGGTCAACGTGCGCGTGATCGGCGCCACCCACCGTGACCTGGCCGCGATGGTGCGCGATGGCTCATTCCGGCAGGACCTGTACTACCGCCTCAATATCCTGCGCATCGAGATGCCGCCGCTGCGCGACCGCTCCGAAGACCTGCAGGAGCTGGCCGAGCTGCTGTACCGGCGCGCCCAGGAGCGCCTGGGCATGGACCGGCCGCAGCGCCTGCCCGCCGCGGCCCGCGCGCGGCTGGCGCGCTACCGCTGGCCGGGCAATATCCGCGAGCTGGAAAACGTGACCGAACGGATCGCCGTGTTGGTGGCCGGGCGCCGGCTGGACAGCGACGCGCTGCAGCGCGAGCTGCAGGCGGCCGTGCCGGAGCTGTTCGGCGATGGCATGCTGGCGCCGGCCGAGGCCGACGCTGAGCCCGCCGCGCCGGCAACACGCCCGCGCCGTTCACTGGCCGGCGTGAAGCAATCCAGCGAAGTCGAGCATATCCGGCGCGTGCTGGCCGAGTGCGGCGGCGACCGCGCCGCGGCCTGCCATGTCCTCGGCATCAGCCCGACCACGCTGTGGCGGCGGCTAAAGGCGGCGTGAGCCGCGCAGGCATTTACCCGGCGGGGCCGGCACGCCGGAACGGAATCGGCTGCAGCCCCTTGCCCTCCAGCCAGGCCTCATTGAACAGCCGTGCCATGTACAGGTCACCGCGGTCACATAGCAGCGTGACGATGGTATGGCCCGGCCCCATCTCGCGCGCCAGCGCCACCGCGGCGCCGACGTTGATTCCTGACGACCCGCCCAGGAACAACCCTTCCTCGCGCAGCAGGCGGTAGACCATGTCCACGCAGGTCTGGTCGTCGATGCGCACCGCGTCGTCGATCGGCGTGTCCTGCAGGTTGGCGGTGACGCGGCTGGTGCCGATGCCCTCGGTGATCGAACTGCCCTCGGCCTTGAGCTCGCGGTGTTTGACGAAGTTATAGAGGGCGCTGCCGTGCGGGTCGGCCAGCACGATGCGCACGCCGGGCTTGTGCTCTTTCAGGCAGCGCGCGATGCCGGCCAGCGAGCCGCCGGTGCCGGTGGAGCAGGTGAAGGCATCGATATGCCCGCCGGTGGCGTGCCAGATCTCGGGGCCGGTGGTCTCGTAGTGGGCCTGGCGGTTGGCCAGGTTGTCGAACTGGTTGGCCCAGATCGCGTTGTCGGTCTCGTCGGCCAGCCGGCCGGCAATCTTCTGGTAGTTGTCCGGATCGGCGTAAGGCTTGGCGGGCACCGTGCGGACCTCGGCGCCGAGCATGCGCAGCCGCTCCATTTTCTCGGGCGACTGCGTGTCGGGTATCACGACGATGCAGCGGTAGCCACGCGCCGCGCACAGGTGGGCCAGGCCGATGCCGGTATTGCCGGCGGTGCCTTCGATGACCGTGCCGCCGGGCGTCAGCAGCCCGCGCCGTTCGGCATCACGGATGATGTAGAGTGCCGCGCGGTCCTTGACCGAGCCGCCTGGATTGAGGAATTCCGCCTTGCCGTAGATATCGCAGCCGGTTTCGGCGCTCAGGCCGGCCAGCCGGATCAGCGGGGTGTGGCCGATGGTGCCGGCAAATCCATCCCTGACTTCCATAGTGCACTCCTGCCGTGCCCGCTCCGGGCGTCACATTGAGTGATAGATCGGTGCGGCGGGAATGACAAGCAGGGGGACGGCCGGATGTGACCGGGATTGCCCGTGGCCAGGCGGATCAGGCGGCGTTGAGCCAGCGGAAACTGAAATCGCCTTCGACGAAATCCGCGCGCGAGGCGTGGAAATCGCGCATATAGGGCCGGTTCAGGTGCGATTCGAGCGCGCGCTTGGAGTCCCAGACCATGTAGATCACAAAGACCCGCGCATCCTCGGCGTCTTGCCCGACGTGGTAGTCCAGGCAGCCGGGCTCGGTCAGCCCGCGCGAGCGCAGCGTGGTGAGCTGGGATACCAGCGCCTCGCGGCGGTGGGTCTTGGCACGGGCGATGCCGACTAGCGTGTACGTTCCGGACATGGGTGAACGGGGGCGACTGGCTGGCGTCTGTGAGCACTGGGCAGGCCATTGTAGCGCCGGCGGTACCGCCCCCGGCAATGCCCGAGGACGCCGTCCGGGCATTCGGGCGGCGCTTGACAAGGGCGGGCGGCACGGTTCTCCCCGCAATCGGGGCTAAAGTCCTGCCGGCGGCTGCCGATATCCGGATCGAAAACAAGAAAACCATGATCCGAGGGGGTAACGCATGTTGAGACGCATACGGTCGGAACAACTGCAGGTCGGGATGTTTGTCGCCAGGCTTGGCGGCCCATGGATCAGCCATCCGTTCTGGCGCGCAAAGTTCCTGGTGGCCAATGAGGACCAGGTTCGACAAATTCAGTCGGCAGGGGTGCAGGAGGTCTGGATCGACATCCTGAAGGGCCGCAACGTACCGGCGCCGGACACGCCAGAAATGCCCGGCCCCGTCCCGTCCCCGGAGTTGACACCCGACCCCATGGACCCGGCCACCGCGCCGCAACCCGCCGCCACGCTTGATGCCGAGATTGTCCGCGCGCGCGAGCTGCTGCAATCCGGCAAGGCCGTGATCGGCTCGATGTTCGCCGACATCCGCATGGGCCGGGCGCTGGAGGTCAACGGCGCGCTGCTGCTGGTCGATTCCGCCTCACGCTCGCTGTCGCGCCATGGGCAGGCGTTGCTGGCGCTGGCGCGGCTCAAGGCGCGTGGCGACGAAAACTATCTGCACGCATTCGCCGTCTGCGCGCTGATGATCGCCGTCGGCCGCACGCTGGGCCTGCCCGACGACGAGGTGCGCGAACTCGGCCTGGCCGGCCTGGTCCACGACATCGGCAAGCTGACGCTGCCCGCGGCCCCGGTGCACAAGGCCAGCGAACGCACGCCCGAGGAAGAGGAGATCTACCGCCGGCATCCGTCGGCAGGCTACCGCATCCTGAACGAGGCCCGGCTCTATTCGAACATCCCGCTCGATGTCTGCGTCCACCATCACGAACGCGTGGACGGGCGCGGCTTCCCGTACGGCCTGGCGGGGAGCGAACTGAGCGTGCACGCCAGGATCGGCGCGATCTGCGATGCCTATGATTCGCTCACTTCCAGCCGCCCGGGCCACCAGCCGTGGTCGCCGGCCCGCGCCATGGAATACATGGCCGTGCGTGTCGACACGCTGTTCGACCGGCGTGTGTTCAAGGCCTTCACCCGCACCGTCGGCATCTATCCGCTCGGTACCGTGCTGCGGCTGCGTTCGAACCGGCTGGCAGTGGTCTGCGCGCAGAACGAGGCCGATCCGCTGCGGCCGAAGGTGATGGCGTTCTATTCCGTGTCGCAGTCAAGACCGACCCCCACCGAACTGATCGACCTGCGCCACAGCGACGAGACGGTGGTGGCGTTTGAGAACGCGGCCGACTGGGGGTATACGGATGAGCAGTTGATGGAGATGTATGCGGCGGCGGCCTGAACCCGGGGCAAGTCTTCAGCCCGCCACCCATTCCCCTTGCCTCAGCCGCTCATACAGGAAATCGCCCAACACCCGCACGCGCGCGCTGTGCCTGAGATCCGGATGCGTCAGTACCCACAAATCGGTATCCATGGCTTCATCGACTGGCGCCAGCCGCACCAGGTCTGGATCGGCCCCGGCCAGCAGGCACAGCAGCATGCCGGCGCCCATGCCGTGCCGTACGGCATCGGCCATGGCGACCAGGCTGTCGGCGCTGACTGCGCGGCGGGGTTCGGGCACGTGGTCGCGTATCCAGCGCGCCTGGGCAAGGTGGGATAGCGCATCGTCCGGCACGACCCAGTCATAGGCCGACCAGTCCGCCAGCCGCGGATGGTCGGCTTCCGTTGGCAGGTCGAGTTCCTTCAGGTAGCGCCGCGCCGCATACGGCGCCGTCTGCAGCCGCCCGATACGGCGGCCCACCAGGTACTCCGGCGGCGCATTCGCCGGCCGGATCGCCACATCGGCCTCGCGCCGGCTCAGGCTCAGGAAGCTGTTGTTGATGACAATCTGCAGCTGGATGCGCGGGTGCATCGACCGGAATTCTGCAAACAGGGGCATCAGCAGTCCACCCAGCAGCGTGTCGGTGGTGGTCACGCGCAACGGTCCGCTCAGCTGGCTGTCGAGTCCGGACAGCTGGCGCTGGGCCGCGTCGATCTGCTCGCCGACGCCGGCCAGCCGTTGCGTCAGGGCCTCGCCGGCGGCGGTCATGGCGTAGCCGGTGGCATGGCGTTCGAACAGCAGGGTGCCCAGGGTCTCTTCCAGCCGCGCCAGCCGGCGCAGGACCGTGGAATGGTTGACGTGCAGGGCGCGCGCGGCGCCGGCGAGCGAGCCGGACTGGCCCACGGCAAGGAAATACTTCAGGTCGTCCCAGTCTGCTTCCTGCATGTTTGCATAGCCCCTTTGCAGAATTCGCCAGTTTTCGTGCTGATCTGCACAGCCTACAGTGGCGTGGCGTGCCCGGCAATGGGTGTCGGGCCGCAGACCTGGATGAAAGACATGGCAATGGCGTGGATGCTGCTGGTGCTGGCGGGCCTGATCGAGATCGTGATGGCGCTGGCGCTCAAACATACCGACGGCTGGACGCGGCCCGGGCCGACGGCACTGGGCATCGGGGC
Source organism: Cupriavidus sp. SK-4 (assembly GCF_000611125.1). NCBI lineage: Bacteria > Pseudomonadati > Pseudomonadota > Betaproteobacteria > Burkholderiales > Burkholderiaceae > Cupriavidus > Cupriavidus sp. SK-4. The sequence continues at coordinate 78,973 of NZ_JFJW01000022.1, read as the reverse complement.
GGCGCTGGCCAGCATCTTCCTGCTCAGCGCGGCGCTGCGGCACCTGCCGGTCGGGACCGCGTACGCAATCTGGACCGGGATCGGGGCGATCGGGGTGACGGTGATCGGCATCCTGTTCCTGGGCGAAAGCGCGGCGCCGATGCGGCTGGTGTTGATCGGGCTGATCTTTGTGGGGATTGGCGGGTTGAAGGTGCTGCCGGCGTAGGACACGGGTTCCTGGCTGGTGGCTGTGGCTTGCCGCTGGGATTCGAATGCCGGCCTGACAGCAGCCAACCGGGTCAAGGCCAGGACCGGCGTTTCGCGATGATCGCGCCCGCCGGGTCGCTCAGGGACCGGCCGGCAGGCTCGTCGGCGCCGGCCTGGCGCACGCTCGCCGCGCTGCGCGCAGCAGCCCTGGCTGCGGTGGATTCGGTAGCGGGAAAGCCGCCGCCGGCATAGAACGACTGGTTGATCTGCGTGGTGCGCAGGATATAGCGGTAGTAGTTCACGAAGGCCCGCCGCGCCGGCATCTGCGGCTCGCTCCAGAACGCATCCTGCGTTCCGGAGGCGACCAGGCCGCGCCGTGCATAGAACGCGTCGCCGCAGACAAAGACCGGCACGTTGTGATACAGGGCCTGGATGCCGACGGTCGAGTTGACCAGCACCGCTCCCTTGCTGCGCTTGAGCAAGGACGGAACGTGGCCGTCGTGCAGGTAGTGCACACGGCTGGCGACGCCCGCTGCCTCGGCCAGGCGGGCAATCTCCTGCCGGTAGTCGGTGTGGCCGCGCTCCATGGGGTGGTGCTTGACCACCAGATGGTCGCTGCGCGCAGAGTGGCGCGCAAAGGACAAGATGACGGCGGAGAGGAAGTCCTTGTTGCCCTGCCAGTGACTGCTGAAGACCAGTTGGGCGTCGCCGGAAAGCTGCAGCGGGACCAGGAAGAAGTCCGGCCCGTAGGGGTCCAGCAGACTGGCGCGCAGGCGGCGCTCTGAAAACACATACCTGATCTTGCGTACCAGCGCCCGGGACCAGAACAATGCCTCCATCCAGCGAAACGGCTTGTGGTGCCGGTAATGCGGATAGCGCCGGGCAAACAGCAGGCCACAGGCGAAGTAGACCGCTGACCACCATGCCATGCGGAGAAAGCCGAATCGGATCGCCGCAGGCCGGGTCGGCGGCGCTTCATCCGGCAGGCTGGCCGGGTCGACGTTGCGCAGGCTCGATCCGGCATTGACCTCGCCCCGTTCAAAGGTAATCCACCAGGGACGCACATAACCTTCCTCGAAGACATAGAAGGGCAGATCCAGGGATTCAGCCAGCTCAATCGCGCTGCGGTGGTGGGGCCGCCACTGGCCGAACATGGCGATCGCCTCCACGGCATTGGCCTCGGTCAATGCGCGCAGGAACTGCGGCCAGCGGTCGGGATGCTCACGGAATGCGGTGACGCCGCCGCCACGATAGAAGCACGCATCCCCGGCATTGAAGTTGACCTTGAACACGCGGCAACCATGCTGGCGCAGCCATCTGGCGAGCCTGGCGAAGAACGGCCCGTTCGGGCCCTGCAGCAAGAGCACGGTACGGTGCGAGGCCAGGCTCTCCAGGGATGCGCGGCGGACGGGCGCGCCGGGTGGGGGGCTGGCATCGTGGATGCAGGCCTGGCTCATCCTGCGTCTCCGGCGCTGGCGTCTTTGCCTGACATGGCGCTGAGGCTGTGAAACAGGCGGTTCAGGAACCTCGGCGCCCAGCCGCGCTGGCCGCCTTGGGCAGCGCTGGCGCGCGCGGACTCAAGTTCGCGCAGGATCTGCTCGGGTGTCGTGAACTGGCCGCTGACGCCGGAAACATAGGTGGGATACAGGATCAAGGTACCGGCCACCAATTCGTCAAGCGTCAGTTGCCGAGGGCGCCGAAGCCCCTGCGCCAGGTCCGTGGTGAGGCCCCAGCCGGCGTAGAACGGCATCCCGTGCGTGGTGACGGGCACACCTCGCAACAGCGCTTCGAAGCCGGTGAGCGATGTCATCACATGCACCGCGTCGACCTGCGAGAGCAGCGTGTCGAGCGACGCGTGATCAACGGTTTCGTCGACAAGCCGTTCAACATGATCCGGCAGACCCCGTGCGCTGCGATAACCGTTGGCAACGTCGGGGTGCGCCCGGTACAGGATCCAGGCCAGCGGATGCGCATCGGCGACGGCCTCGATCAGTGCCGCATTGGTGCGCACCGGCCGCTCGGGGGCCGAGCCATACACCAGCGATGCATCCGATTCCACTTGCCCGACGACCAGGATCACGACCTTGCGGGTCTGCGGGCGCTTCCAGTCCGCCCGTGAAACCAGGTTGTACTTGCTGATGGCGCGCGCTACGACCTCGCGGCGCAGGGCGCTCGCACGTTCCAGCAGGGCCGGCGGGAACTCCGACGAGGCCAGCAGATCCGTCAACGCGCAAGGCCGCGTCGCGTCATAGTAGATGCCCCGCGGGTCCTGTACCCAGGAGAGCGGCGGCACCAGCGCGGCGCCCAGCCCGGCCGAGCGCAGAAAGCCATCTTCGACCCGGATCGCCTGCAGGTGCCCGGCATTGGGCGGCACGGCGCGGTTTCCCCAGATGGCCACGGCACCGGCACTGGCAGGAACGGGCCGGCCCGGCTTGCCGAAGGTCACCTCCGAGCCGTTGAAGTAGCGGCGCAGGATGGGCCGCTTGCGGCGGGAGAAGCCAAGCGCATGGACATGCGGTGCAAAGCGGGCGCGCATCGCGCGCTGCAGGCGGATATGTTCCATGACCCGCTCCACGTTGCACGGCAGTCCGGTCTCGGGATCCACATAGACGGCGTAATCGACCAGCGCCGCGTGCACCAGTTGCGCGAGGGTAACGGAGCGCCTGCGCGGCGGCGCCGCGGCGCCATGGTCCGCCGTGAGCCCCCAGCCTGCATAGAAAGGCATGCCGAAGGTGTGCACCGGGACGCCCCAGATCAGCGCTTCAAAGCCAAGCTGGGAGCTGACCGTATAGACGGCGGCGGCATGTTCCAGGACATCCGGCGCATGCAGGGGCGTACTCAGCAGCTGGATTCTGCCGGCGTACCGTCCGCGCAGATCCTCGAGGTAGCCGCGCTTGCGGCCGGCCACCACATCGGGATGCGCCTTGACCAGGATATCCGCGTCCGGATGCGCGTCGATCGCGGCCTCCAGCATCTGCCGGCAGCTGCCGGCACTGGCACCGGCACCAATCACGGACTGGTCCCCGGCAGTCTGGTCCGCGACGATCACCCACTGGCGCTCGGGCTCAACTGTCGTATCGCGGATGCCGTTGTACTTGGACACGCGCGCCTGCCGCCAGCCAGTGATCAAGGCTTGCGCGCGCCGCACCTCGTCCGGCGCCAGCGGGCGGGCGATCTGGCGCTCCAGGCGGGACTCGCGCGAGGCATCGTAATAGATCCCGAGATCATCGACGCACAGGGAGAAGGCACTGGCATCGGCGCTGCCGCCGACCGAGCGCAGGAAGCCGTCCTCCAGCGACAGGGCTGGAACGCCAAGCCGCGCCGCCAGCGCCCGTGCACGGACGCCACTGGGCTTGTTGCCCCAGCCGACCAGGACCTGGCAATGGCGGGCCGCGCGCTCCCCCCGGACGTAGACGGCCGGCCTGCCCAACAGCACGTCCAGTCACCGCCGTCCGGCAAGTACCCGAGACGTGGCCCCGGCGGGTTGCGCCGGGCCATCGTCAACCCGTGGAAAGGGGAAGCGCCACGAAGCCACGTCAGTGCCGCAGGTTTGCCGCGGGGTGCGGCGCGTCCGCGCCGGCCATCAGCCTGCGCACATCGGTGGCAGCCCGCGCCTTGGCCGCCACGTGCCGCATGTCCCATGGGGCAAGGAACTGGCCATTCTTGATATTGACCGGCTTGCCGGTACGGGCTTTCAGCGTGGGTGTCATGCTTGGCGAAACCGAAGATCTGGGACGTGGCCGTATCGGCGGGTTGTTGCGCGGGTGCTCCGGTCAGGTCAGGTCTGCCGAAGTCCCCTGATCCATGCGATGGCGGCCCGGACATCGTCAAAAGGAACGCCGGACAGCATATCGAGCGGAAGATCCCACCACCCGAGGCCAAGAAGCTCGGCGATGATTTCAGGATCGAATCGCAGCCGGATCAGCCTGGCCGGCGAACCGCCCACGATGCTGTAGGGCTCCACGTCACGTGTGACGACGGAGTTGGCCGCGACGATGGCGCCATCCCCGATGGTCACACCGGCGATCACGATGCTCTGCGCGCCGATCCAAACGTCATTGCCGATGGTCGTATTGCTATGCGCCAGAAACCGCGATTTCCTTTCCAGGCGGAGGTAGGCGTCCCAGTTGGGGAACAGCGCCCCGTGGTATTGGAACGAATGCGACGACAGATAGTTTGTGGGGTGGGCAGCCACACCGAGCTCGCAGTTCCGCCCGATGCTGCAGTACCGGCCGATGGTCACGTTCGGATAGACGACGCTGCGGACATTCAGGAACGAATACCTGCCGACCGACGAAGCATTGTGGACTTCGCTTTGGGGAGCAAGGTGCACGGGGTGCTCCAGGGTTGCCCGCGGCTGCACCGTCGCGCTCCTGGCGATCGAGGAGAATGCATCCATGTTGGTAGTGGCTCCCATGGCGATGGACGATGGCAGAGAGAGATCAGGCCAGGCGGTTGCGCAGCGCATCGGCAAGGAAGCGCTTGGGGTCACGCATCAGCTTGGAAAGCTTGCGGCTCACCGATCCCGGCGCCGCTTTGGCGGCGGGCGCCTTCACCATCGCTGCAGCGGCCGCGGGCTTTGCGGCCGGTTTCGGCGCGGCCGCAGGCGCCGCCTTTGCCGCGGCAGGGGCGAGCTTGGCGGGGGCCGCCCTGCCCATATCCGAGATATAGCTGCGATAGAAGTCATAGACTGGCGAACTCTTCTTGGCGGGCTCGGTGCGCCATTGGAAGGTGCGTGACGGCTGCCCGGGAAGCCGCAGCTCGGTGAAGTCGAGATTGATCGCCACATTGCGGGTACTGCCGCCCTCGGTCACCTTCCTGTAGTCAGTGTTCGCGAACGAGTAGAACGTATCGACCAGGTAATGGGCAAAGCGCAGCACGTGCTCGCGCGAGGGCCGTGCCAGGCCGGCTAGCCGCCGGACGATATCTTCCAGGTCGCGGACTTGAACCGACAGTCCGTCGTGGCAATAGAAGGCCGTTCCCAGGTTGAACGTCGGCTTGCCGAACAGCAGCGAAAGCAGGCCAACGCCTGAATTCACGGTGAGAACGGCATCGCTGGCTGCCAGGGGGTCATAAACATGGGTGGAGGGATCGAGCAGCACGGCCCCGGGGATGGGCGGCATCGCCGACTCCAGCGGATGGCGCTTGACCACGATCCGCCAGTCGGAGGGAAGCCGCAGCGAGAGCTGCGACAGCACAAAGCAGAAGTTCTCGACACTTTCCGCATGGCTGGAAAAGTGCTTGATGACAGCGTCGCCGGGCCGCTGCATGGGCACGAACAGGACGCGCTTGCCGTGCAGGCTGTACCTGGTGCGCAGGTTGTCGGCACCGATCCGTTCGCCGTTTTCTTCCAGGGTTGCTTCCGAAGAAATCAGTTCATCGATGTATCGCTCGGTCCTCTCGCGGGCACCGTCGGGAAGTTCGACGTTCCACTTGTCGGGCGCGTATGAGGCGCTGTCCGCATTGAAGCCACAAGGGTCAAAGAACCACGAGCGCGGCAGGGCGCCCCGGTCGAACACCAGGTACGGAATGCCATGGGCACGGCAGGCCAGATACAACGCCAGCCGCTGCTCGTTGCCATAGGGGGTCAGGAACAGCACCTGCCCGATGCCGTTGTCCTTGACGTAGCGAAGGAACGCCGCCTCGTCATCGAAATCGGCGGGTTCCATATAGACGACGTTGCCCAGATGGGCGATCGCCATGCGGATGCTTCGCATGGGGATCGTCGCGCGTCCCGACAAGGCCAGCGTCCGGGTCTGGGATGCCGCGTCGCTCAGAGCGGGCGGCACGTCTGCGTCCTTGTCCAGCGTCTTGGCAAAGCGTTCAAACAGCATGCGGTTGGCGGCATTGCGCTTGGCGTATCCGGCGGATGGCGGCGTCGGGTGGTAAAGGTGGCAGAAGAACAGCCCGGCTGCCATGTTCTGCCGGCCAAACAGCGAGAAGAAGGTGCGATAGCCCTTGTATTCGAGCGAGGCGTACTTGTGGTCATGCGAGTAGTAGTCGTGCGAGCGGATGAACCGATTCGACTTCCACGCCAGCCGGTTCATCATCTCAAAGTCTTCGTACCCGTGACCGAAGAACTCCTGGCGCACGCCGCCCATCGCCAGGTAGAAAGCGCGCCGCACGACGATTGCCGAGGTGGCGGGGGCATACATCTGGACCCGCTCGGCATCCGCTTCCATAAAGTACTGATGGAACAGGGTTCTGGCCGCCTCTGCGTCCATGGATTCATACTCCTGGGTTCCGGGCGGTGTCAGGTACAGGCAGGGGATGCACTCCAGATGGTTGATGTAGGGCGGCGCGGCATGCAGGTTGGCGAGCAGTTGCCGATATACCGAAGGCGGCGCGGTCAGGTCCACGTCCTGGAACGTGATGAACTCGGTCGTGGCGACCTGGGCTCCGGCATTGCGGCACGCGCCGATGGAGAAGGGCTCGCCGCGCCGGTTCAGGCGCATCAGCCTTACGCCGTGGTCGGCACAGAGCGCCTCCAGTTCTTCGACAATGTGGTCAGGCGAGCCGAAGTCGACGATCAGCCTGTGGATACCGTCGATCACCGGCTCTTGCGTGACAAAGCGGCGCAGGCGGGTGATGAAGGTAATCGTCGCGATTCCTGCTCTGGAAAGGGGTGATGATGGTAATCATGGTCCGTGCTTTCTGACTTAGAGGCCTAGGACAACCTTGGCACTGATGGCAAGCTGATAAAGGATCTGGAAGACATCCTTGGCAAACTGCCTGGTCTTCACATCCACCTTCGGCAACACCAGGATCTCATCGCCGGCCCGAACGGTACCGTTGCGGTTGCCGTCGGAGAAGCTGCCGTCCCGGTGCGCGATGACGATGCGCGAGGCATCGGCATTCTGTGAGTAGCCGCCGGCTTGCTGGATATAGTCCGATGCATCCAGGTCGGGCTCGAATGCAACGGCGTTGGGGAACAGGACTTCGCCGTTGACCACAACCAGGCCGTCCTTGACCGGCACCCGCAGGATGTCGCCGTTCTCAAGCAATAGCTGGCCGCGCGTGGCGGACTTGGCGATCATGGCCTGGCCGGTGGGTTCGATTTTCTTCGCGCGCTCGATCCATTGCAGCACCAGCCCGGCTTCTTCCCGGCGCATCTGGGCCTCTTCCGGCGTGCCGGAGCGCACGGTCAGCACACTGGCCTCGAGGCTGCGCAGGGCGGTGCCGAGCAGGATCTTCTGGCGCTCCTTCACGCTCACCCGGAAGAGCTGAATGCTGGCGGGATCGGATTGCGGCGTGTACTGGACCTGGCTGAGCACGTCCTGGATCCGGCTGCCGTACGGCAGCACGAACTCCTGCGGACCGGCATGCTCCCCCTCGACCCGGACCGTGATGGTGCCGGGCCGCTTGTCGGCGGTGAACTCGATCTCGTCGCCGCCGAAGATCGCGATCTGGCTGCCCATGGCGATCGCAAAGTACTCGACATTGCGCAGGGTGCCGGAGTTGCGCGTCACGCGCACGTGGGTGGCTTGCGGCAGCGGCTTTGCCAGGCGCGCGATATCGGCCAGCGTAGCCTGCTCGCCGGGAAACTCGAAACGCCTGGCATTCTCGGCCAGCCCGGTGACAAGGGTGTTCTTCTTGCGCGGGTGGACAAGGATCACGTCGCCGTTGTTGAGCTGGCGAGTGGCGAGCTCGCCTTTCAGGAGAAAGTCATAGAGGTTGATGACGGCAAGTTGCTGGTTGCCGCGCTTGATGGCCACGTCCAGGAACGAGCCGCGCTCCGGGTCGATGCCCCCGGCCTGGTCCAGGTAGCGCAGCACGCTGTCGCCCGAAGTGCCGTTGTACAGGCCGGGCCGACGCACCGCGCCGGTGACATAGACACGCACCGGCTGGGCCGCCAGCAAGCTGGCGTAGATGGCCACGCGCCCGGCGAACACGCGCCGCAAGGCGCCGGCAACTGCGGCCTGCAATTGCTCATTGGTGGTGCCCTGGACACGGAACGGCCCGACTTCCGGCAGGACGATGTTGCCGCCGGCATCAACCGTCAGCACCGTGTCCAGTGCATAGCCGTTCCACATGCGCAGCCGGATCTTGTCGCCGACCGAGATCACGTGGCTGGGGTTGAAGACGGACGCGCTGTCGCGGCTGAAGGAGCCGGAGAACAACTGCGCGCCGAAAGCGTCGCTGGCCATGTTGGCGGCATAGTCGGCGTTCTGCGGCGCGTTGTCCGGCAGACGGCCGTCCACCCTGGCCGGCACCATGGGAGCGGGCGTATCCGGCAGCATGCCGGTGGCACCGGGCGCGGCGATTCCACCCTGGGCGCTGTAGGTTGAATAGTCGACAGCGCCCACAGACAGTTGCGGGGAGAGCGCCACATTGGCGGGCGCGGCATGGCCTGCTGGTGTCAACAGCGCGCATAGCACCATGACCACCAACGCAGGGATTGAACGGTACTTCATTGGGTCAGTCCCTGTGGTCTTCAATGATGGCGCTTAACAGGTGCACTGCCGCGGCCAGCATCAGCGTGGCGAGGACGAATGCCGCAATGTTGTAGAGGCGGCGCGGGCGCAGCGGGTATTCGGGCAGGGTGGGGCTCTGCACCACGGCTACGTTCTTGAGCTTGCGGGTGGCCTCGATGCGGGCGCGTTCCAGTGCGCCCAGCGCGGTCTTGTAGATGTCCAGCGCAAACGCCGCGGCTGCCTGCAGGCGCTCCTGCTCTTCGGCCACGCGGTTCAGGCCGCTTCCCTTGGCCGACACCATGCGCTTGCGCTGCACGGCGATCTGGTCCTGGACCGCGGCAATTTCGGCATCCAGCTGCCGGATCGCCGGAGACTGCGGCGTAAAGATCTCCGTCAGCGCGTTGCGCTTGACGTTGAGCTGCGCAAGGTTGCCTTCAGCCGCCGCCACCACCGTGGAAAGGGTCTCTACCTCGCCGCGCGCCGACACCAGGCCGTTGGCGTTCTGGTAGGCCAGCAGGGCCTGGCGTGCGCCATTGAGGCGCTCGCCCAGGTCATGCACTTGCCGGTCAATATAGACGACCTGTTCGCTGGCAATGCGGTGGGTCATGTCATTCATGAAGCGTTCGCCCTCGCTGACCAGCTCCGCCGTGATGGCCTTTGCCATGGCGGGGGAATAGGCCTCGGCATTGATCACGAGCATGCGCGAGAAGTCGTCATACTCCACGGAGATGCGGCGCAGGTAGTAATCGTGGAAGCGCTCCATGGAGGCGTCTTGCGGCCACATGCGCGACAGCGGATCGCGATGCCGGTCCGCGTAGTGGGCGCGCAGCTTCAGCCTGGCATCCAGTTTCGCGAGCATGTCCGTCGACAACAGGTATTCTCTCAACAGCAGCAGGTCTTGCGGTGCGGAATTCCCGATCAGCAGCGAGGAAAAGTCCGGCGCGCCGCCGCCCACGCCGTCACTGCGCTCGACGACGACGCGGGCCTCTGAAATATAGAGGTCCGACGCGATCGCGGCCCAGTACACGGTGGCTAGCAGGCAGGCGCAGAGAGCCAGGCGCCAGGTGCGGCTGAGGCCGGAAAGACGCTGCACCAGGCGCCGCCAGCCGGTCTTGAACTTCAGGGTCATGCGGCAACGCTTTCCTTGTATTCCCGCAGGGCATCGTCAACGGAATCGAACCAGTGGGCACTGCCGTCGTGAAGCCAGATTGCGGACTGGCAGAAGCTGCGCAGCGTGGAATCGCTGTGCGACACCATCACCAGGCCGGCGCGGGCAGCCAGGTCTTCAAAGGTCTTTTGCGACTTGCGCCGGAATGCCAGGTCGCCCACCGCGGTGAGTTCATCCACCAGGTAGGTGTCGAAATCGAACGCAAGGGAAAGCGCAAAAGCCAGGCGCGCGCGCATGCCGGATGAATAGGTGCGCACGGGCGCGTCAATGACGCGGCCCAGTTCGGAGAATTCCTTGATAAAGCGCACCTTCTCATCCAGCTGGTTGTCAGGGACGCCGTGGATGCGGCAGACGAACTTGGCGTTCTGCGCCCCGGTCAGTGAACCCTGGAAGCCCCCGGACAGCCCTAACGGCCACGAAACCCGGCAGTTCCTCAGCACCACGCCACGGTTCGGCTGGTCAATGCCGCCCACCAGGCGCAGCAACGTGGATTTGCCGGCGCCATTGGCACCGATCAGGGCGAGGCGGCCGCTTCGGGGAATCCGGAACGACACCCCGTTGAGAACCCAGGGTGCGCCAGGATCGCCCCGGTATCGCTTGTAGACGTCGCGGACTTCGATCATTGGGCCACCATCCGCGTGGCGAAGCGGGTGTGCAACGCCAGTCCCAGAAGGAGCGCCGACAGCGAACAGAACCCGAGGTAGCCGAGATCGATATGGGCGTCCCCGTGGTAGCGGGCAAAGTAGGCGCCGCGCATGCCCTCGAGCCCGTGGACGATGGGATTGAATAGCAGAACGTCGCGCAGGCGGTGGGGGATGCTCGCCACGGGATACATCACCGCCGACAGGAAGTACAACGGCGTAAACACCAACCGGATCAGCCGGCCGGCTTCGGGCAGCAGCCTTCCGGCCACGGAAAAGCTCAACGCCAGGCCGATGCCGAAGACCCAGAGCAGGAACGCGGCCCAGGCCAGCAGCAGGGGATTGGTCGGGCGCACGTCGACGCCGAACAGTGCCAGGCAGCACAACAGGATGGCGGCGACCATCACATACACGACGGCCTCGACCGCGGCGCGCACCAGCACGGTGTCCACCGGCCGCACCTGGCGGTAGGCGAACAGGGCCATGTTGGCATTGATGGCCTCCATGCCCCGGCTGGCGACGTTGCGGACCAGGAAGAAGCCGCACACGCCGATAAGGATGAAGATCTCGATGTTGATGCCCGGCATGACCCGATGCTGGATCACGCCGGTGATCACCATCAGCACGATGATGTGCGCAGCCGGCTCCAGCAGCAGCCAGAGCCAGGGTGCGCGCCCGGTCGACAGGCGCGTGCTTGCCTCGCGCAGAAAGAGCGCGCGCCAGACTGCGAGCGCCACCGAGACATCCGGGCGAACCACTGCCCGGCTCATGACTCGCCGTCGAGAATGTCCAGGATGCCGACCACGTGCGTGTTGGCATCCGTGACCACCAGCGCGTGGATGCTGTGGCAATGCATCATCTCTTCGGCCGCGGAAACCAGGCAATCGGCTTGCACGGTGACCGGGTCAGGGGTCATGAAGGCCTCAACGTGATGGGACAGGGCCTGGCTGTCGCGTTCAATGGCACGGCGCAGGTCGCCGTCGGTGAAGATTCCGCACAGCTTGCCGTTGTCCACTACCACGGTCAGGCCAAGGCGGCCACTGGTCATGACGGCGATCGCCTCCCGCACGCTGGTTTGCGGCGAGACCGTGGGCACGCGGCGATGCATGACGTCGCACGCCCTGGTCAGCAGCTTGCGCCCGAGGCTGCCGCCAGGATGAAAGCGCGCAAAGTCCAGCGGGCGGAAGCCCCGCAGGCGCATCAGGCTGACCGCCATGGCATCGCCCAGTGCCATGGTCAGCAATGTCGACGTGGTCGGTGCCAGGTTGTTCGGGCACACTTCCTTGTCGAAAGGCATGACCAGGGCAACATGCGCACTGCGCGACAGCGTTGTGTTGCGGGCAGTGGTGATGGCGATCATCGGATTGCCAAAGCTGATCAGCGAGGGAAGCAGGCGCACGATTTCGTCGGTCTCGCCGCTGTTCGATATCAGGATGAGGACATCGCGTGGCGTAATCGCGCCCAGGTCGCCATGCAGCGCCTCTGCGGGATGCAGAAAGAAGGACGGCGTTCCGGTGGAGCTCAGCGTAGCCGCCAGTTTGCGGCCGACCAGGCCGGACTTGCCCATCCCTGACACGATCACGCGCCCTTGGCAATTCAGGATCAGCGCGATGGCATCGTCGAATTCAGTGCCAAGATCGTTGGCGAGGTCGCGCAGGGCATTTGCCTGGCTGCTGAGTGCGTCCCTGCCGTAGGCGGCGGGATTGCCCGTACGGGCGGGAGCCGTGGGCCGATGAGCGGCGTTGCTGGCTGACATTCCGAATTCAATCCTGTTGGTATTGCTGGCCGCTGCGTGTGTTCCGTGCAGCATGCCTGCTGTGGACACAGAACCTGTGGCGCGCGTCGTGTACTGCGCACGCATCGGATCATTCTGGAACCGCTTGCGCAAATTCCAGGGGCAGATCCTCATCAGCAAAATGCTATAGCTTCGGGGGGAATTAGGGGTCAGAGTATTCCGAATGTGAGCTAGTTTTTTCCTTATTTTTTAATCTAGTGCAACTTTTTATGAAATTGCTGGAGAGAGGAAGGCAATCATGGACGCACACAGAAGCCACTTGGGATTGTGCGGTGAAGACTTCTTTATTTTCATGGAAGGGGGTGAATACGGTGCTATTTTTAGGAATATTCCTAGTTAATGCAGATTGATGTGCGCCGGCAAGAGAGCTTTAATTTTTTTAGAAGGTATCAAGAAAAAAGCATCGCATATGAACTGTTTATATATGAAGCACAGGGCAGTGTCGGGCGATGCGTTGTCCGAACCCGGCCAAGCCGCGGCCCTCAGCTTCTGGCGAGGACGTTTAGCGTGGAGGCCGTCCCGTCACGGCGTGAGCTTGCAGCCAGGCTGAACCACCCACCCGGAGGCTTCTGTACACTGTCTGTCTGACAGACTGTGACAGACTGGCTCAAGCCGCCCCCCTATGAGTTTCGATGCCCTGCTGGAACTGTTCCAGCAACGTATTCCGGCCCATCCGTGGGCCCAGATTGCCTTGTACCTGCTGGTGCTGGTGCTGATCGCCGTGGTCGCGCAGTGGCTGTTCGGCCACGTGATGTCGCGTATCGCCCATCGCTTGCTGACGGTATGGGGCAAGGCGCCCTGGAGCAAGGCGCTGACGCGTTATCGTGCCTATCGGCGCTTCGGCTATGCGGTCGGGTTCGCGGTGATCACCGTCGGCATTGGCGAAGTGCCGCACATGGGCCGCTATGCGCTGGCCATCGAGCGCCTGGCCCATGCCGGCCTGTGGATCTGCTTCTTCCTGATGCTGGGCGGCGTGCTGAGCGCCTGGCAGGACGTATACGCCAGCAGCCGCGAGGCGCAGACGCGCTCGATCAAGGGCTATATCCAGGTGGGGCGGCTCGGGCTGGGGCTGGTGTGCTCGGTGCTGGTGCTGTCGATCCTGATCGACCGCTCGCCGCTGTGGATGTTGTCTGGCCTGGGCGCATTGTCGGCGGTGCTGCTGCTGGTGTTCAAGGACACGCTGCTGTCGCTGGTGGCCAGTACCCAGCTGACCTCCAACGACATGCTGCGGATCGGCGACTGGATCGAGATGCCCCAGTGCAATGCCGACGGCTACGTCAAGGACATCGCCCTGCATACGGTCAAAGTGCAGAACTGGGACAACACCGTGACCACGGTGCCGACCTACAAGCTGTTCTCCGAGAGCTACCGCAACTACCGGCAGATGTTCGAATCCGGCGCGCGGCGCATCAAGCGCACGTTGCGGCTGGATGCGGGCAGCGTGCGCTTCCTGGAGGGCCGGGAAGTGCAGGCGCTGATGCGCTTCCGGCTGCTGCACGACTACCTGGAAGAGAAGCAGGCCGAGGTCGACGAGGCCAACCGCCTGCTGACTGCCGCCGGCAATGACCCGGTCAACCGGCGCCGGCTGACCAATGTCGGCACCTTCCGCGCCTATGGCATTGCCTACCTGAAGGCGCACCCGGAGATCCACCACGACCTGCTGCTGAACGTGCGCATGATGGAGCCCGATTCGCAGGGCATCCCGGTGGAGATCTACTGCTTTACCGCGCTGACTGCGTGGATGGACTATGAGCGCATCCAGGGCGATGTCTTCGACCACCTGCTGGCGATCCTGCCCGAGCTGGGCCTGCGCCTGTACCAGGCGCCGTCAGGCGCGGACCTGAGCGGCGTGCGCATCTCGCCGGTGCTGGCCGCGGCGCAGGTGGCGGCGGCACAGGCCACCGTCCATCATGCGCCTGCCCACGGCGCCGCCGCGGGCAGTCATCCGATCTGACCTGCGCCTGACGCTCAGCCGACCGCGCGCGGACGCACGCGGCTGGCGGCTTCTTTGGCGCGCGTGCGGGCGGTGTCGATATCGTCGGCGTAGGCCAGCGCCACGCCCATGCGGCGCTTGACGAAGCTCTCGGGCTTGCCGAACAGGCGCACCTCCGTCTGCGGCACGCTCAGCGCCTGGTCCACGCCATCGAAGACCACACCCTGGGCATCCACGCCGCCGTAGATCACGGCGCTGGCGCCGGGGCTGCGCAGCGTGGTGTTGACCGGCAGGCCCAGGATGGCGCGCGCATGCAGCTCGAACTCGTTCTGCCATTGCGTGGCCATGGTGACCATGCCGGTGTCGTGCGGGCGCGGGCTGACTTCGCTGAACCAGACCTGCTCGCCCTTGACGAACAGCTCCACGCCGAACAGGCCCATGCCGCCCAGGTCTGCCGTGACGGCCTGCGCGATGCGCTGGGCGGTTTCCAGCGCGGCCGGGTGCATCGGCTGCGGCTGCCAGCTTTCGACGTAGTCGCCGCTGACCTGGACGTGGCCGATCGGGGCGCAGAACTGCGTTTCCACCTGGCCGCTGGCGCCCATGGCGCGCACGGTCAGCAGCGTGATCTCGTAGTCGAAATCGATAAAGCCTTCCACGATCACGCGGCCGTGGCTGACGCGGCCGCCGGCCATGGCATAGTCCCAGGCGGCCTTGACGCCCTCGGGGCCGTCGATCTTGCTCTGGCCCTTGCCGGAACTGCTCATCACCGGCTTGACCACGCACGGGTAGCCGATGCCGCCGTCGATGGCAGCCTGCAGTTCATCCAGCGAATCGCAGAACTTGTACGGGCTGGTCGGCAGGCCGAGCGATTCGGCGGCCAGGCGGCGGATGCCTTCGCGGTCCATGGTCAGGCGCGCGGCGCGGGCGGTGGGGATCACGCGCACGGTGCCGGCGGCTTCCAGGGTTTCGAGCATGGGCGTGGCGATGGCCTCGATCTCGGGCACGACCAGGTGCGGCTTTTCCGCCTCGATCAGCGCCTTGAGCTGGTCCGGGTCGCTCATGGCGATGGTGCGCGCGTGGTGTGCTACCTGCTGGCCGGGGGCATTGTCATAGCGGTCGACGGCGATGGTTTCCACACCCAGGCGCTGCAGTGCAATCAGCACTTCCTTGCCCAGCTCGCCGGAGCCGAGCAGCATCACTTTGGTGGCAGAGGGGGAGAGAGGCGTTCCGAGTGTGGTCATGGCAGCGGGTGGGACGGGAAGGAAAGCCGAGATTGTACGTGCTGGGGGCTGTCTGCGGCGCCGAAGGGGGGCGCATATTGGTATGGGCCAGGGAAGGGCGCCTGGCGCGCGTGCCACCCAATTCAGCGACGAACCATAAAAAAACCCGCGCGGGGGCGGGCTTGAAAAGGCCTGAGGATCCAAGACCGGACCGCTCAGTGTTCATGCTAGGTGCTAAGCGCGCCCTCCGCATCCCCCGTTCGGGGCGGCCCAGCACGGTGTTTCAGGACGTGGCCATCAGCGGCGGGCGCCGCCGCGTGGCCACGGCAAATGCAATTTGCGCCAGACCCGCGGCCAGCCCCAGCGTCACGCCGACCTGCCACGCCACGGTGTAGGAACCCAGCGCGTCGTAGACCAGCCCACCGCCGAAGGCGCCGAAAAAGCTGCCGATCTGGTGGCTGAAGAACGCCACGCCGCCCAGCATGGCCTGCCAGCGCAGGCCGAAGGTCTCGGCGATCCAGCCCGATACCAGCGGCGCCACCCCCAGCCACAGGAAGCCCATCACCGCGGCGAACACCAGCGTGCTCTGCTGCGTGGGCGCGGACGTGAAGTACCAGGTCAGCGCCAGCGAGCGAATCGTATAGATGCCGCCCAGCAGCATCAGCTTGTTGAAGCGGCCGCCGGCCCAGCCGAAGAAAATGCTGCCCAGCACGTTGAAGCCGCCGATCACGCCCAGCGCCTGCGCGCTGAGCATGGGGTCCATACCGCATACGTCCAAATACGACGGCAGGTGCGTGGTCAGGAAGACCAGCTGCATGCCGCAGACGAAATACGCCAGCGCCATCACCACGAACGGCGCGTGCCCCAGCGCGGTGCCCAGCGCTTCACGCGCGCTGTCCTGGCCGCGCCCTGCGGGCGACACCAGCGGCAGCCGGTCCACGCGCCCGGCAAACCACGCCGCGGGCAGCATCACCAGCGCCAGCAGCACGAACGCTGCCAGCCCGGCGCGCCAGCCGTAGGCCTGCGTCACCATCTGCCCGATCGGCGCCGCCAGCAGCGCGCCCAGCGAGCCCGCGCCCGACACCAGCCCCAGCACCGTGCTGCGCAGCGCCGCCGACACCGGCCGTGCCGCCACCGCCATCGCCAGGGCGCTGCCGGTGCATGCCATCGATGCGCCAATGGCCACGCCCGCGCCCAGCGTGACGCCGACCATGCTGTGCGCGGTCGCCAGCAGCACCAGTCCGGTGACATAGAGCAGCGAGCCGGCCAGCATCAGCGGCCGGAAGCCGATCCGCGTGGCCCAGGCCCCGGCCAGCGGCTGCAGCAGGCCCCACGCCAGGTTCTGTACCGCGATGGCGATGGTGAAATCCGATACCGAGATGCCGATGTCCCGCGTCAGCGGCGGCATGAAGATGCCAAGGCTCTGGCGCAGGCCCATGGCCAGGCTGAGCATCACGGAGGCGCCGATCAGGATCGGCAAGGCCGGGCGCAGGGCTTCGTAGCGGGAAGGCGCGGTGGGGGTAGGCACGGTGTGGTCTCGTCGCTTGTCGTTATCGTTGTGAGCCCCGGGGCGCTTTCCATGTCTTTACATTTAAGCGTGCGCTGAATATATCGCAGGGTAGGGCGAGCGTATGCCCCAGGCCCAACCGTGTCAATTTGGCTTTGGGCGGGTCCGCCTTCCGCTTTGCCAAAGGCGGCCCCACACCTCGCTAGTCCAGACTAACCTTGGATGCCCGGATGGTCTCGCCCCAGCGCTTGATCTCGCCGCTGACCAGCGCGGCGAACTTCGGCTGCGGTTCGCCGCCCGGGATGCCGCCCATGTCGCGGAACCTGGCCACCACCTCGGGGTCGCGCATGGCCTTGCCCAGCGCTTCCTGCAGCGTGGCGGCAATGGCCGGCGGGGTCTTGGCCGGCGCAAAGAAGCCGAGCCAGCCCATCACCACGAAATCCTTCACCCCGGCCTGCGCCATCGTCGGCACGTCCGGCAGGGCCGGCAGGCGCTCGGCGCTGGTCACCGCAAGCGCGCGCAGCTTGCCGGCGCGGATCTGCGGCAGCGCCTGCGTCAGGTTGTCGAACATGAAAGTGGTTTCGCCCGCCAGCACCGAGGTCGTGGCTGGCGTCGACCCCTTGTACGGCACGTGAATCACTTCGGTGCCCGTGCGCAGCCGGAACAGTTCGGCCGTCAGGTGCGTGGTCTGCCCGATGCCGGCCGAGGCGTAGGAATACTTGCCCGGGGACTGCTTGAGCTGCGCCATCAGCTCGGCCACGCTGCGCACCGGCGCCTGCGCGCCGACCACCAGCACGTTGGCGAACGAGATCAGGTCCGTCAGCGGCATGAAGTCCTGCGGCTGGTAGGACAACTGCTTGTAGGCGCTGTAGTTGATCGCGTGCGAGCCGGTATTGCCGACCAGCAGCGTGTAGCCGTCCGGCGCCGCGCGCATGAAGGCCTGCGTGCCGATGATGCCGCCGCTGCCGGGCTTGTTGTCGACCACCACCGGCTGGCCCAGGATGGCCGACAGCTTCTGCGCCACCAGGCGCGTCGGGATGTCGGTGGTGCCGCCCGGCGCGCCGGGCACGATGATGGTGATGGGGCGCTCAGGCCAGGCCGCGGCGCTGGCGGGCAGCGGCAGCGTGGCGGCGGCGGTCGCCAGCAGCAGGGCCGCGGACGTGTTGAACAGCGATTCTGGCAGCTTGTGTTTCATGGGTCTCCTCCATGTTCTGGTCTGTGTGCTGCTTGGAATGTGCAAACGGCCGGCTTGCGGCCGGCCGTTCTCTAGTCCAGGGCGGATGACATCGATGCCCTCCGTCTGGCGTGGGCCATCACTTGCCCGTCCACACCGGCTTGCGCTTCTCGGCGAATGCGGCGGCACCCTCGCGGGCATCGGCCGAGGTGAACACCGGCGCCAGCAACGGGCGCTGGCGCTCGAACATCTCCTCGGCGCTCCAGTCGGCGGACTCGGCCACGATCTGCTTGCTGACCGCAACCGCCAGCGGGCCGTTGGCGCCGATCTCGTCGGCCAGCGCCAGCGCGCCAGCCAGCGCCTGGCCGGCTTCGGTCAGGCGGTTGATCAGGCCATAGGCGTGGGCCTGCTCGGCGCCCAGCATATTGCCGGTCAGCGCGTATTCCATGGCGATGTGGTACGGCACCCGGCGCGGCAGACGCATCAGGCCGCCGGCTCCGGCCACCAGCCCGCGCTTGACTTCAGGCAGGCCGAACTTGGCCGCCTTCGACGACACGATCAGGTCGCACGCCAGCGCCAGCTCGAAGCCGCCGGCCAGCGCATAGCCTTCCACCGCGGCGATCAGCACCTTGCGCGGCGGCTTCTCGGTCAGCCCGCCAAAGCCGCGGCCAGGCAGGCTGGGGCGCTTGCCTTCGAGGAAGCCCTTCAGGTCCATGCCCGAGCAGAAGGTGCCGCCCGCGCCGGTCAGGATGGCCACGCTCAGGTCGTCGCGGCTTTCCAGCTGGTCGATGGCGGCGGCCAGCGTGGTCGCGGTCTCGAAGTCCATGGCGTTTTTCGCCTGGGGCCGGTTCATGGTGATCAGCAGCGTATTGCCGCGGGTTTCCAGTTGCAGCGTGTCGCTCATGCGGTTTCCTTGTCAGAAGTCGGTATCGGTGCAGCGCGTGGCTCAGCGCGGTGCCATGCGGATGGCGCCGTCCAGGCGGATGGTTTCGCCGTTGAGCATGGGGTTCTCCAGGATGTGCAGCGCGGTGGACGCGTATTCATCCGGTGCGCCCAGGCGGGGCGGGTGCGGCACCATGGCGCCGAGCGACGCGCGCACGTTCTCCGGCAGCTTGGCCAGCAGCGGGGTGTCGAACAGCCCCGGGGCGATGGTGCAGACGCGGATCGCGCGCTGTGCCAGGTCGCGCGCGGCCACCAGGGTCATGCCGACGATGCCGGCCTTGGCCGAGGCATAGGGAATCTGGCCGATCTGGCCTTCGTAGGCGGCCACCGACGCGGTCAGCACGCACGCGCCGCGCTCGCCGTCGATCAGTTCGTTCTTGGCCATGCGCGCTGCCCCCAGGCGCAGCGCATTGAAGGTGCCGATCAGGTTGATGCGCACGATCGACTCGTACTTTTCCAGCGAACCCGGCGAGCCGTCCTTCTCGACCACGCGCACCGGGCCGCCCAGGCCGGCGCAATGGATCAGCGCGCGCAGCGGGGCAATGGCTTCGGCGGCGTCGTAGACGGCATTCATCTGGTCGGTGTCGGTCACGTCGGCCTTGAGGAAGCGGACCTT
This sequence comes from Cupriavidus sp. SK-4, assembly GCF_000611125.1. Taxonomy (NCBI): domain Bacteria; kingdom Pseudomonadati; phylum Pseudomonadota; class Betaproteobacteria; order Burkholderiales; family Burkholderiaceae; genus Cupriavidus; species Cupriavidus sp. SK-4. The sequence goes on along the minus strand of NZ_JFJW01000022.1, from coordinate 59,377 downwards.
GCCGCCAAACTCGTCGACCGCGGCATTGCCGCGCTCTTCCGACAGGTCGGCGATCACCACGTCGACGCCGCGTTCCACCAGGCGTCGCACGCAGGCCAGGCCCAGGCCGGACGCACCGCCGGTCACGACGGCGGACATATTGGTCAGTTTCATGGTGTGTCTCCTTGACTGGATGTTTGGTTCAGGGGCCGCTTACAGGCGCTCGATGATGGTGGCGTTGGCCATGCCGCCGGCTTCGCACATCGACTGCAGGCCATAGCGCTGGCCGCTGTCTTCCAGTGCATGCAGCATGGTGGTCATCAGCCGCACGCCGGAGGCGCCCAGCGGATGGCCCAGCGCAATGGCGCCGCCGCGCGGGTTCAGGCGTGCCGGGTCGGCGCCGAGCGCGCGCTGCCAGGCCAGTGGCACGCAGGCAAAGGCTTCATTGATCTCGTAGTGGTCGATCTGGTCGAGCTTCAGGCCGCTCTTCCTGATCGCGCGCTGGCTGGCGGGGATCGGGGCGGTCAGCATCATGACCGGATCGTCGCCGCACACGTCGAAGGCGACAAAGCGAGCGCGCGGCTTCAGGCCCAGGCGCTGCGCCATCGATTCGCTCATCAGCAGCATGGCGGAGGCGCCGTCACTGATCTGCGAGGCATTGCCCGCGGTCACGTTCCAGCCGATCTGCGGGAAACGCGCGCTGAGTTCGTCATTGCGGAACGAGGCCTGCAGCGTGCCCAGCTTCTCCACCGAGGTGCCCGGGCGGATGGTTTCATCCTGCTCGACCAGCCCGTTGGGCGTGCTGATGCCCAGGATCTCGCGGCGGAAGGCGCCGCTTTCGCGCGCGGCGGCGGCCAGCTCGTGCGAGCGGGCCGAATAGCTGTCCATGTCGTGGCGCGACAGTTCGTACTTGGCTGCCACCAGCTCCGCCGCGACACCCTGCGAGACCAGCCCCGGCGCATAGCGCGCTTCCATCGACGGGCCGTACGGGTTCTGGCCGATGCGGGCCGAGCCCATCGGCACGCGGCTCATCGACTCGATGCCGCAGGCGATGACGATGTCATAGGCGCCGGCCATGATGCCCTGCGCGGCGAAATGCACCGCCTGCTGGCTGGAGCCGCACTTGCGGTCGATCGTGGTGGCCGGCACGTGGTCAGGAAAGCCTGCCGCCAGCCACGCCACCCGGCCCGGGCCGGCGGACTGCTCGCCGGCCTGGGTTACGCAGCCGGTGATCACGTCGTCGACCAAACCCGGGTCCAGCTTGTTGCGCTCGACCAGGCCCTTGAGGACCTGGGCCAGCAACTCGGTGGCATGGAGTTCGGTGAAGGCCGAGCCTAGCTTGGAGCGGCCCATCGGGCTGCGGATGGCGTCGACGATGACGGCTTGTTGCATGCGGTGTCTCCTGAAAAGGCGAGCGTTGCGGGTCGTGGCTGGGATATTGAGACGTCCGTACCGAAATGTGATCGTCCAATACGATGAATTGGGATTCTGGCTTCGGAAAAGCGTCGTGTAAACTCAAATAACCCTGTTTGACTTTGGAAAAAACGAAGGGCAACATCCGGGTTTTGAGACACGCGTATCAAAAAACCTTGGATCAAGGCAATAACATGACGAATGCGCCACACGCCTCCCTGACCCCGCCGCCCGCCGATGCCGACGGCGAGGCGCGCCTTGTCAGCGCGCTGGCGCGGGGCATTTCGATCCTCAACTGCTTTTCCCCGACGGTGCAGGAGCTCAGCAGCCGCGAGCTGATGGAGCGCACCGGCCTGGCCAAGCCGACCCTGTTCCGGCTGCTCGACACCTTGTGCGAGCTGGGCTTGCTGCACTATTCGGAACGCTTGTCGCGCTATGTGCCCGGGGTCGGGCTGATCAACCTGGCCGCGCCCGCGCTGGCACGCATGACGATCCGCCAGCTGGCGCGGCCGGCCATGCAAGAGCTGGCGGACCACATCGCCGGACAGGTCGAGCTGATCGTCGGCAGCGGCAATGCGCTGACCTACGTCGAAATCGCCCAGGGCGTGGGCAGCCATGTATTCCGACCCGAGGTCGGCACGCGCGTGTCGGTCTCGCGCACGGGTTCCGGACGCGGCTACCTGGTGCTGTTGACCGAGGCCGAGCGCGAGGCCTATCTCGCCCAGCTCCGCGCCGCCGATCCGCAGCGCGCCGACTGGCTGCAGGAGCGCCTGGCCGATGCCGCCCGCGACCTGCAAGACCACGGCTTCTGCCGCGGCCACCGCGACCTGCACCGCGAGGTGGAATCTGTTGCCGTGCCGATGCGCACCCGCCGCGACGGCGAGGCGTGGATCTTTGCCGCCTCGGTGCCGGTGTTCAGCCAGCAGAGCAAGCAGATTGAGGAGGACATCGGCCCGCGCCTGGTGAGCCTGGTGCGTAATGTAGAGGGAGCGCTGGGCGTGGCCGGATAATCGCCACGGCTTGCCCCGAGTGACTTAACTTGCCCTTGCCATACCCTGCGACTATTCTGAGTCGCATGTGCCATGGGAGGGGAATCCGATGCAGCAGATCCGCTTGGCGGTGACGGTTGGCGTGCTGGTGCTGCTGGCGGCGTGCGTGTCGCGCACGCTCGGGCAAGCCGCGACCGAGGCCGTGCCGGTGTGGCTGGGCAGCGGCGTCACGTTTGCCGCCCTGCTGGTGTGCGCGCGCTGGTCCTGGCCGGCGGTGCTGGCAGGCGCCGGCATCGCGCTGGCGGGGTGGGGCGCGGTGATCCATGGCCTGCCGCTGCCCGGCGCGGCGGCATTCGGGCTGATCGAGGTGATCAGCCTGGGCACGGTGGGCTGGATTGCCACCTATGGCCGGCGCGACCCGCAAAGCCCGCTCGGCGCCACGCTGCTGATCGCGGGCGCTCTGGCGGGCGCCGCGCTGGGGGCTACGCTGGCGGTCGAGTTGTGGCGCTGGCAGCGGCCCGGGCTGGATTTGCCGATCGAGTGGCGCGCCTGGTTTTTCTCCACGGCTGCGGGGCTGCTGCTGGTGGCCCCCGTGGTGGTAGCGTTCCGCGGCTTTCGCGTGCGCCGCTCGGGCGGCATGCCCATGCAGCAGTTCGCCGCCGGCGGGCTCGCCTTCATCATCTTCGTGCTCGCGGTGCTGGTGGTGTTCTCGGCCAATGCCACGCAACGCTTCGGCGGCCTGGCCTCCACGCTGGCCTATGTGCCGATGCCATTCCTGCTGGCCACGGCGCTGCTGTGGGGGCCGCGCGGCGGCGCCGTCGCCACGCTTGTCGGCTGCCTGCTGATCATCTACCGCACCGCGGGCGGCGCGGGTCCGTTCAATATCATCGAAGGCTTTCCCGGCGAGGCCGTGGTCGAGGTGCAGGGCTTTGTCATCGTCTGGGCACTGGTGATGCTGCTCGGCCGCGCACTGTCCGAAGGGCGCCGCTCGGCGCTGGAAGATGCCCGCGCCTGGCGGCTTCGTTATGCGCGCACGCTGCAGGCAGTGGGCGTGGCCAGCGTCGAATATGACGCCGTCACCGGCCGCGCCACCTGGGGTGAAGGCGCTGCCGAACTGCTGGGCGGCACCATCCGCCAGGTCAACAGCGTCGATGAATGGCTGGACCGGGTTGATTCCGCCGAGCGCGGGCTGGTGCAAGCCAACTGGTCGGCCGTGGCGCGCGGCGACGCGCCCGACAGCGTGCAGGAATACGCGGTAACGCTGCCGGACAGCGGCAAGGTGCGCATCCATGAGCGCCTTGCCGGCATCCGCGGCGCCGACGGCCAGGTGGAGCAGGTGGCCGCCTTGCTGCGCCGGGCCACGCCGGAGCCGGCCCATGGCTGAGCCCGGGGTGTTCCTGATCCACGGCCTGGGCGGCACGCAGTATGACCTGGGCTCGATGCACAAGCGCCTCAAGCGCGCGGGCTTCGTCACCCATTCGCTGACGCTGCCAGGCCACGGCTCGCGCCCCGAGGACCTGTGCGGCGTGCGCGCCGAAGACTGGCTTGAAGCGGTGCGCGTCAAGTACCGCGAGATCGTCGACCAGCATGAGACGCTGCACGTGATGGGCATGTGCATGGGCGCGCTGCTGGCGGTGGAAACGGTCAAGCGCGAGCAGCACACCAAGGGCCGCCTGGTGGCGCTGGCGCCGCCGGTCTATATCGACGGCTGGGCCACGCCCTGGTACCGCGCGCTGCGCACGGTGCTCTACCGCGTTCCCGGCGTGGCGGACCGCATGAAGGTCGAAGAGGAAGAGCCTTACGGCATCAAGAACGAGCAGCTGCGCGAGATCGTCAAGGCCAAGTTCGCGCGCGGCGAGAACTTCCACTACCGCTGGGTGCCGCTGGCCTGCATCCGCGAGGTGGACCGCCTGCGCGGCTTCGTGCGCCAGGGTCTGCAGCGAATCGCCTGCCCGACGCTGGTGGTTCATGCGCGCCTGGACGAGCTGACCAGCCTGCGCTCGGCCAACTACCTGGTCGAGCAGATCGGGCACGGCAAGCGTGCCGGCCAGGCGCGCATGCTGGTGCTGGAAGACAGCTACCACATGGTCTGCGTCGACAACGACCGCGAACTGGTAGCGAGAAGCGTGCTGGAGTTCTTCGAGGCCAGCGTCCCCACCTCGCTCGGCATGCCCAGCGACGACGCCCGCATGAGCCCGGCGCAGATGACGGAGCTGCTTGCCGCCGCGCGCGCCGACCTGGAGCGCGGCGACTTTGCCGCGCTGTATGCGCGTGGCAAGGGCGATTTTGCGTGGTTCCAGCCTGGCAGCAACCGCGCCAGCGGCGTCTACCGGGGCGAGCGTGCGCTGCCGCGGCTGCGCGCGTGGGCGGATGCGGGGGTGGCGTTTACCGCGTTCGGAGCGCCAGTGCTCAATGCCGGCATGGCGGTGGTGCCGGCCACGCTGCGCAGCGGCACGCTGGCCTCGCAAGGCGTGCTGGCGTTTGCGCTGCGCGACGGCAAGCTGCTGGAGGGGCGCTGGTTCCCGGACGAGATCGCGCTGGAAGACGCGCACTTTGGCGGCGCGCCCACGGCGCAGGGGCCAAGCCCCGCCGAGCAAGCCTTCGAAGCCGCGGCAGCCTTGTCGAAGACCCTGCGCCACGCACCCGGCAACGACACGCTGCTTGACCTGTACGCGCTCTACAAGCAGGGCAGCGTGGGCGACGTCAGCGGCGAGCGGCCGGGCATGATGGACATGGTCGGCCGCGCCAAGTACGACGCCTGGGCCGCGCGCCGCGGGCTGGCGCGCGAGCAGGCCATGCGCGACTACGTGGCGCTGGTCAACCAGCTGAAGTCGGCGGAGACGCAGTCCGCCTGACCCTCAGTTGTCCCTCAGTTGCCGGTGAACACCGGCGTGCGCTTGTCCAGGAACGCCTGCACTGCCTCACGGTGGTCGGCGGTCTGGTGCGACAGCGCCTGGAAGCCGGCGGACAGTTCCAGCAGCGTATCCAGGCGCGTATGCATGGCCTCGCGCATCAGGCGCTTGGCCAGGCGCACCGCATGCGGCGGGTTGGCGGCGATGCGGCCGGCCAACTCATAGGCCGTGGGCAGCAGCGCCTCGGGCGCGACCACGCGCGACACCAGGTTCCATTCCAGCGCCAGCCTGGCATCGATCGGCTGGCCGGTGAAGGTCATCTCCGCCGCCCGCGACAGGCCGATCACGCGCGGCAGCAGCCATGCGCCGCCGTCGCCGGGGATGATGCCGAGCTTGACGAAGGACTCGGCAAACTGCGCGCGCTCCGAGGCAATGCGGATGTCGCACATGCAGGCCAGGTCCAGCCCCGCGCCCATGGCCGCGCCATTGACCGCGGCGATGACCGGCACTTCCAGGTTGAACAGCGCCAGCGGCAGCCGCTGGATGCCGCAGCGGTAGTCCTGCCGGATTTCCATGCCCGGCACTGCGCCGGAGGCCTGGCGTTCCATGTCCTTGATATTGCCGCCCGACGAGAACGCCGTGCCCGCGCCGGTAATGACCACGGCGCGCACGCTGCGGTCGCCGTGGATGCGGTCGATCGCGGCCAGGAACTCCGCCACGGCGGTATTGCCGGTCAGCGGGTTGCGGCGCTCGGGCTCGTTCATCGTCAGGGTGACGATATGGTCCTGCTGCTCGTAGAGAAGGAAGTTGCTCATGGTGATGTCTCCGGATGCGGCGATGCGGGCTGGTTGCCTGCCTTGGCGCCAAGGCTAAGGCACCGGCGCCCGCACCGTCCAATATTCATTTCTTCATCAGCAATATCCTGCACATATCACTCGGCAGGCTCGGGATGCCAGCCGCCTTGCGCCGGCTGCACGACTTTCCGCGGGTAATCCCTGTACCCATAATCGGATCGCTCACCGATTATCTATAGGCCCCGGCCACCGCCCGGCACCGCGCAGTTCCGTAATCCTGCAGTCCCGAATTCCAACAAGAATGCCCTACAGGAGACGACATGAGCCATGCGTTGACGCAGGCGACGGACCCCGTTGCCCCCGATGTTGCAATGCACACCCGCCGCACCATGAGGCGCGCCACAGGCCTCCTGGCAGCGGCCCTGGCGCTGGTGATGCAGGTCTTGCCCGCCGGCGCCGCGGCGCCGCGCAATGCGGCAGCCAAGGTTGACGGCGCCTTCATCAGTGCCAATGCCAGCACGGCCCGCGACTGGCCCAGCCATGGCCTGGACTATGCCGAGACCCGCTTCAGCCGGCTCAGGCAGATCGATGCCGCCAACGTGCGCGACCTGGGCCTGGTGTGGACCTACAACCTGGAGTCGACCCGCGGCGTGGAAGCAACCCCGCTGGTGGTGGACGGCGTGATGTACGTCACCGCGTCATGGAGCGTGGTGCATGCGGTCGATGCGCGCACCGGCAAGCGGCTCTGGACTTTCGATCCCAAGGTGGATCGCTCGCTCGGTTATCGCGGCTGCTGCGACGTGGTCAACCGCGGCGTGGCGCTGTACCAGGGCAAGGTGTTCGTGGCCGCCTACGATGGCCGGCTGATCGCGCTGGATGCCGCCAGCGGCCGCAAGCTGTGGGAGAAGGACACCATCATCGACCGCAAGTACTCGTACACCATCACCGGCGCGCCGCGCGTGTTCAAGGGCAAGGTCATCATCGGCAACGGCGGCGCAGAATATGGCGTGCGCGGCTACATCACCGCCTATGACGCCGGCACCGGCGAGCAGAAGTGGCGCTGGTTCACGGTGCCGGGCGATCCCTCCAGGCCGTTCGAGGATGAGTCGATGGCCGCGGCGGCCAAGACGTGGGACCCCAGCGGCAAGTACTGGGAGGCGGGCGGCGGCGGCACGGCCTGGGACACGCTGGCTTTCGACCCTGAACTGAACCTGATGTACGTCGGCACCGGCAACGGCGCGCCCTGGTCGCACAGCAAGCGCAGTCCGGCCGGCGGCGACAACCTGTATCTGGCCTCGATCGTCGCGCTCAACCCGGATACCGGCAAGTATGTCTGGCACTATCAGGAGACCCCGGGCGACAACTGGGACTACACCTCGGCGCAGCCGATGATCCTGGCCGACCTGAAGCTCGACGGGCAGATGCGCAAGGTCATCCTGCACGCGCCCAAGAACGGCTTCTTCTTCGTCATCGACCGCACCAACGGCAAGTTCATCTCGGCAAAGAACTTTGTCGACGTGAACTGGGCCACCGGCTATGACGCCAATGGCCGCCCCATCGAGCGGCCCGAGGCGCGCGCCACCGACAAGCCCTATGACTCGGTCCCCGGGCCGTACGGCGCGCACAACTGGCATCCGATGTCGTTCAACCCGCAGACCGGGCTGGTCTACCTGCCGGCGCAGAACGTGCCGATCAACCTGATGGACGACAAGACCTGGAACTTCAATGAAGGCAAGCCCGGCACCCCGCATGGCAACGTGGGCTGGAACACCGCCAAGTTCCTGAACGCCGAGCCGCCCAGGAGCAAGCCCTTTGGCCGGCTGATCGCCTGGGACCCGGTGCAGCAGAAGGCCGCGTGGACGCAGGAGCATGTGTCGCCGTGGAACGGGGGCACGCTGACCACGGCCGGCAACTTGGTGTTCCAGGGCACCGCCGACGGCCGCTTTGTCGCCTATGACGCGCGCAGCGGCGACAAGCTGTGGGAGTCGCCCACCGGCACCGGCGTGGTGGCGGCGCCGGTCAGCTTCGAGTTGAACGGCAAGCAGTATGTGTCAGTTGCAGTGGGTTGGGGCGGGGTCTACGGGCAGGCCCAGCGCGCCACCAACCGGCAGGGGCCGGGCACGGTCTACACCTTCGCCCTCGGCGGCAAGGCGCCGCTGCCGGCCTTTGCCGAGTACCGCGCCGCCAGGCTGCTGCAGGGCGTGAAATATGACCCGGCGCAGGTCAAGGCGGGAACCGGCCTGTACGTCAGCAACTGCGCCCTGTGCCACGGCGTGCCCGGCGTGGACCGCGGCGGCAATATCCCCAACCTGGGCTATATCGATGCCGCCTATATCGAGAACCTGGACAAGGTGGTCTTCAAGGGGCCGGCGATGGCGCGCGGCATGCCTGACTTCACCGGCAAGCTGACGCCGGACGATGTCGAGAAGATCAAGGCCTTTATCCAGGGGACCGCTGACGCGGTGCGGCCCAAGCCCTGAGGGCTGGGCCGGGCCGAGCCTCAGTCCTCGGCCTGGAAGCCGGTCGCCTCCACGATCGGCTTCCACGCGGCGCGCTCCAGCTGGATGCGGCGGCGGCCTTCCTGGCCGGGGCGCGCCACCACTTCCAGGCCGAGCGCTTCCAGCTTGGCCGCGGTGGCGGCGTTGGCCGAGGCGGCGAGGAACATCTTTTCCACCTGCGCCACCATGTCAGGCTGCGTGCCAGCAGGCACGAACACGCCGTACCAGCTGGTTGCGTGGTCATACTGGCTGAAGCCCTGTTCCTTCATGGTGGGCACTTCGGGCAGCGCCTTGGCGCGGCGCGTGCCGCTCACCCCAAGGAAGCGCAGCTTGCCGCCCTTGTACAGCGGCATCATGCTGGCCACGGCATCCCAGCCGATCGACACATTGCCGCTGACCACATCCACCAGCATCGGCGATGCGCCGCGATACGCCGCGGGCGTGATGGCGATGCCTTCGGCCTTGCCCAGTGCCACCGTGCCCAGGTGGCCGGCGCTGCCGATGGTGGCCAGGCCGAGGCTGGCGCCGCCCGGGTTGCGCCTGGCCCAGCTCACGTATTCCTTCATGTTCTGGTAAGGCTGCTGCACGCCGGTGGNCGCCGGTGGCGCCCGCGGTCGGCACATCGGTCAGCACCGCCGCGGGCACCAGGTCCTTGTCGGCGTCATATGACAGCTTCTTGTAGGTCAGCGGAAAGATGGTGAACAGGGGCGAGGGGCCGATGAACACGGTCTTGCCATCGGGCCTGGCGCGCTTCACGTAGTCGAGCGCCAGGCGCGCCGACGCGCCGGGGCGGTTTTCGACCACCACCGTGCCGTGGCCGTCCTGGCGCAGTTGCTCGGCATACAGGCGCGCCAGGCTGTCGGCGGCGCCGCCGGGGGCGTAGCCGACGATGATATGCATCGGCTCGGCATCGGCTGCGCCGGCCGGAGCGGTCATGGCGAAGGTGGCGGCAGCGACAGCGGTCATGGCCAGCAGCCGGCGCGTCAATCGGACTTGATGAGTCATGGCAGTCAGGGAACGATGTTGAGAGGGTGTCAGGGCAGGGTGGGCCACTGGCCCGTGAGGTCATGGACCGATTCGTACAAGGCCGCCGCACGCAGCAGCGCCGCGTCGCCGCGGAACTGCCCGACCAGCTGCAGCCCGATCGGCAGTCCGTCGCCGTCAAAGCCGCAGGGCAGGCTGATGGCCGGATGCCCCGTCATATTGAACGGCATGGTCCAGGGGAACCAGTTCGCGCGCACATCGGGATAGTCCTGGCCGTCGATTTCGATCTGGCCGAACAGGTCTTGCTCCAGCGGCAGTGCGGTGCGTGTGATGGTGGGCATGGCGAGCAGGTCGGCGCGTCCCAGCAGCGCCTGCACGCGCAGGAACAGCTGCGAGCGCTCGAACATCGCCTGCTGGTATTCCACGGCGGTGAATGCGGCGGCGGATTCCACCTGGCGCACGAAGGTCGGGCTCAAGGCATCGCGATGCTGCGCCACGATCGGGGCAAAGCGCGTGCGCCATACCGTGTGGTTGATGGCACGCCAGACAGGCTCGACGTCGAACCCTTCGCCGCCGAACGGCTCCAGTTCGGCGCCCAGCGCGCGCAGCTTGTCCAGGCTGGCCTCGAACGCGCGTGTCACGTCCGCGGACACCGGGCGGCCCGGCGGCGCCAGGCAATACAGGATGCGCCGGCCACGCAGGTCGCCCTGCGGCTGCGCCGCGGCCACGTAGTCGGCGGCGGGCACGCCGATCGACCACGGGTCGCACGGATGCTCCCCGGCCATGGCCTGCAGCATCAGGCCGGTGTCGGCCACCGTGCGCGTGGTCGGCGTCACGTAGGTCTGGTTGCCGAACAGGTCCTGGGCCTGGCTATGCGGAATCACCCCCTGGCTCTGCTTGATGCCCACCACGCCATTGCACGCGGCAGGAATGCGCGTGGAGCCGCCGCCATCGGTTGCCACCGCCAGCGGCGCGATACCACTGGCCACTGCCACCGCGGCGCCGCCGCTGGAGCCGCCACTGGTGCGTTCGGCGTGCCAGGCATTGCGGGTGCGCCCGAACAGCGGCGAATCGGTCAGGCATTTGGAGCCGAATTCCGGCGTGGTGGTCTTGCCGACCAGGATCGCCCCCTGCGCGCGCAGCCGCGCCACCGCCACGGCGTCTTCGGCCGGCACGTGGTCGCGCATCGGCACGGCGCCAAAGGTGGTGCGCACGCCGCGCGTGTTGACGATGTCCTTGGCGGTGAAAGGAATGCCGTGCAGCGGGGGCAGCGGCCGGCCGGACATCACTTCCGCTTCCGCCGCGCGCGCCGCGGCCATGGCCTCGTCCGCGCACAGCGTGATAAAGCAGTTCAGCACCGGCTGCAGCCGCTCGGCGCGCGCCAGCACCGCAGCGGCCAGTTCCACCGGCGAGATCTCCTTGCGCCGGATGCGCTGCTGCAGTTCGGCGGCGCTGGCAAGACAAAGCGCTTCGCTCATTGGACGGGCGTCTCCTGAAGATGGCCGCGCATGCCGGCTTCGGCGCGCGCAGGCGTGATGGCGATACGCTGGCATCTTACAACCGGCCCGCGTACGCGGGGACTATCGCCGCCAGGTGCCATCGGCGAGGAAGCGTTCGGCAAGCTCAGGGATGCACTGCGCCACCGTGCGCGCCGCCTGTGTGAACGGGCGCAGGCTGCTGGCCGCCAGCACCACCGACTGGCGCATGGCGCGCTCGCCCAGCGGCCGGGCATCCATCAGGCCGCTGGCCAGTTCCTCCGCCACGGCGTGGTAGGGCAGCACGCTGAAGGCCATGTGATCGGCCATGATCCGCTTGACCACGGCGGAGGAGCCGGCCTCCATCACCACCCCCAGGCTGAATTTCTGCCGCGTGGCGAGGTCGTCGAGCAGCGTGCGGATGGCATTGGGCGGCACTGGCAGCACCAGCGGAAAGCGCGCCAGCTGCCGCGTAGCCAGCGGGCCTGGCCCGATGCCCAGCTCGCGGCACCGTTCGGCCAGCCGCTCGCGGCGCCCGACCAGCATCAGCGGGGTCTCGAACAGGCGCCGGTAGCTGTTGCGCCCGGCGGCGCGGTAGCGGTTGACCACGCCGAGATCGATCTCGCCCTGCGACAGGCGCGTTTCGATATCGCCGCTGTATCCCTCCACGATGCGCAGACGCACCCCGGGATAACGCGTGCCGATCTCGGCCAGCAGTGCACTGGACAGCGCCGGCGACACCGCCGGCACCAGGCCGATGGTGACCACGCCGCTGACATGGCCGGCGTGGCCGCGCGCGGTGTCAAGCAGCTCGGTCGCACCGTCCAGCAGCGGCACGGCCTGCTCCAGCAACTGGCCGGCGAGCGACGTCAGCGCCACGCCGCGCCCGTTGCGATAAACGAGGGCGCCACCGATCAGGCGCTCCAGCGCCGCGACCTGCCGGCTGACCACCGACTGCGCCAGCCCCAGCCGTGCCGCGGCGCTGGTGACGCTGCCGGTGCGGGCCACCTCCACAAAGATGCCAAGTGCCTTCAGGGTAAGTTCGTCTTGCATGTGCGCAGCTTTTTTGATGCCAGCCTGGATTTGCTTGCAGTGGAATTCTGCTATGCATTGTAGGCATTGATCGATGCCACGGGAGGCGTCTATCGTCCCCTCTACGCCATGGCCGTACCCGATGGCCAGACCAAAAGGAGACACGCAGCATGCCAATCCACGCCGAACATCATCCGCTCATCTCACTGGAAGCCCCGGAAGCCGACATGCTGGCGCGGGTCCAGGCCCTGGTCCGGGAGCAGATCGGGCCGCAAGCCGAGCAGGTCGGGCGCGAGGACGTCTTCGCCCGGGACACGTTCCGGCTGCTGGCGGCAGAGGGCGTCATCGCCACCGCCTTTCCGCGCAGCCTGGGCGGCACCGGCGCTTCGATGCTGCTGCGCGTGCGCATCATCGAGGAACTGGCGCGGGCATGCAGCACGGCCGCGTCGCTGGTCACCGGCACCGACCTGTCGTCGCGGCCGATCGTCGCCGGCGGATCGGATGCGCTGTGCAGTGCCGTGGTGCCGAAGCTGGCATCGGGCGAGCAGCAGGCGGCCTTTGCGCTGACCGAGCCGGGTGCCGGGTCGGACCTGGCCGGGCTGCAGGCCACGGCGCGCCGCGACGGCGGCCACTATGTGTTGAACGGCACCAAGAAGTTCATCACCCGCGCGGGCGTGGCCGACATGTACGTGGTGGTGGCGCGCCTTGCTGACGGACCGGCCGGCAGCAAGGGGCTGAGCGCCTTCCTGGTGCCGCGCGCCAGCGCCGGGATCTCGGTGTCGCCGACCATTCCCAAGATGGGCTGGAACGGCGTGCCGATCGCCCAGGTGTATTTCAATGAGGTAGCCGTGCCCGTCGAGAACCGGCTGGGCGAAGAAGGGCAGGGGATGGCGCTGGCGCAGGACACGCTGGTGCGGGCGCGCATCGGGCACGCCGCCATCGCGCTGGGCCGCATGAGCGGGGCGCTGCAGATCGCCGCCCAGTACGCGGATGTGCGGCAGGTCTTCGGGCGCGCGGAGGGCGAGCACCAGGGCATCCAGTGGATGCTGGCGGACATGGGCGCACGCATCGAGGCCGCCCGCTGCCTGGTCTATGCCTGCGCGCAGCGTTACGACCGCCAGGATCCCGATACCTCGATCCATGCCTCGATTGCCAAGATGCACAGCACGGACCTGTGCATGAAGGTGGTGGTGGACTGCCTGCAATTGCTCGGCGGCAACGGCTACCTGAAAGCCTATCCGCTGGAGCGCTTCATGCGCGACGCCAAGATGAACCAGATCGGCGAGGGGACCAGCGAGGTGCACAAGAACCTGATCGGGCGCTACCTGATGAAGACCGCGGCGGCGATGCCGCGCCACCCGTGCCTGGACCTGGAACCCGACCTGTTCGGAGCTGCATGATGAAGCACACGCCTGAGCAAGCGGAGCAGCCCGGGGCAGTGCATGATCCGCTCACCAATTCCCTGTGCCGGCGGCTGGGCATCCGTTGGCCCGTGTATGGGCTGGCCCATAGCATCGAAGTGGCCGCCGCCATCTCCAATGCGGGTGGGCTTGGCGTCTACGCGGCCGCGCGCGACGGCCCCGACGAACTGGCCGGCAAGCTGCGCGACCTGCGCCGGCTGTGCCCGGATCGCCCGGTCGGCGTGGACCTGCTGTTGCCCACCGTCTTGCCGGGCGCGGTGGATGCGGACACAGTCGCTGCGGCGGTGCCCGAAGGGCACAAGGCCTTTGTCGACGGCCTGTTTGCCCGCTTCGCGGTGCCGCCAGCCACGCAGGGCAACTTCTTCTCGCAGTATGTCCGCTCGCAGGCGCTCTTCGAAGAGCAGGTCGAGGCCGTGGCGCAGAGCGACATCGAAGTCTTTGCCGCTGGCGTGGGGACGCCGCCCGGCACGCTGGCGCGCGTGCGCAAGGCCGGCAGGACCACCATGGCGCTGGTTGGCACGGCGCGGCATGCGCACAAGGCCATCGAGGCCGGCGTCGATATCCTGGTGGCACAGGGCTATGACGCCGGGGGCCATACCGGCCCGATCGGCACCTTCACCCTGGTGCCGCAGATCATTGCCGCGGCGCAAGGGCGGCCGGTGCTGGCCGCCGGCGGGGTCGGCACCGGGGCGCAGATTGCCGCGGCGCTGGCAATGGGTGCGCAAGGCGCATGGCTGGGCACACTGTGGCTGGGCACCAGCGAGCAACAGCTGGCCGGCCCGCTGGCCGACAAGCTGATCGCCGCCGGCAGCGAAGACACCGTCATCACGCGCGCACATAGCGGCAAGCCTTGCCGCGTGGTGCGCGGCGCCTTCTCGGACGCGTGGGAGGAACCGGGCGCGCCTGCCCCGCTGGAGATGCCATACCAGCAGGCGCTCACCGGGCGGCTGCTGGCAGCCGTTGAACAGCATGCCGTGGCGCCGCTGATGTACGAAGCAGCCGGCCAGAGCGTGGCCTGGGTCCGCCAGGTCGAACCGGTGGCAACCGTGATGCACCGCCTGGTGCAGCAGACGCGCGAGGCACTGGCGGCGCTGCGGCCTTACCTGGAGGCCCGCAGCGCCTGACGTCCCGCAGACCCTCAAACGGCAAAGACCGTGACACGCATGGAGACCCGCATGAACCGCAGACAATTCACCATTTCGACAATGCAGGCGGCACTGGGACTGTCCGTGCCGGCATGGCTGCCAGCCGCGGCGCGCGCGTCCGCGCCGCCCCCGCCGGCTGGCTACCCGGGCCGCGTGGTGCACGCCGTGGTGCCATATCCGGCCGGCGGCGTGGTCGATATCACCATCCGCACCGCCACGGACCGCATGTCGCTGGCCATGCCGCAGCGCATCCTGGTGGAAAACCGGCCAGGCGCCGATGGCAAGATCGGCGTTGAGGCCGTGTCGCGCGCCGAGCCGGACGGCTACACCTTGCTGGCGGCCACGCCGGTACTGTCGGTGAGCGAGAGCCTGTATCCGCAGACATCGATCCGGGTCAGGGACTTCCGTGCCATCGGCGCCGTGGCCGCGGTGCCGGCCATATTCGTGGTGGCGGACTCGGTGCCTGCCAGGACGCTGGCGGAGTTTGTCGCCTGGGCCCGCGAACGGCCCGGCCGCATCAACGTGCCCAATCCCGGCACCAGCAGCTCCATCCACCTGGGGCAGGAGCTGTTCTTCGAGGCCACCGGCATCAAGGCCGTCAATATCGGCTACAAGGGGCAGCCGCCGTCCGTTCCGGACCTGGGCCAGGGGCAGCTGCATTTCGCGCTGTTGTCGCAGTCGATTGCCTTGCCGCTGATCAAGGCCGGGCGCGTGCGCGCGCTGGCCGCCAACGCCGGGCAGCGCACCCAGTCGCTGCCCGAGGTGCCAACCATTGCCGAGGCCGGCTACCCCGGCGTGCTGGTGCGCTCCTGGTATGGCCTGGCGGCGCCGGCGCGCACCCCGGACAAGGTGATCGCCTACCTGAGCGGGGTGCTGCAGCAGGCCATGGGAACGGCCGACGTGCGCACCAAGCTGGCCGGACTCGATGCGGAGATCCTGGCGCTAGACGCGCCGGCCTTCGACCGGCTGATCGCGGCGGAGCAGGTCCGCTGGGCCGCGCTGATCAAGGCCCGCAATATCCAGGCAAGTGCCTAGTGTCTCGCGGCGCGTCACAACTCAGGGACGCGCCGGGGATGCCAGGTACGCCTGAAGGCCGTCTGCCGGCAAGGCGCGTGAAAACAGCCACCCCTGGCCGAACTGCGCACCGCGCTCGCGCAGGAAGCGCGCCTGCTCCTCATGCTCGATGCCCTCGGCCACGACCTCGAAGCCCAGCGCCTCGGCCATGGCGATGATGTGCGGCGCCACCGAGCTGGAAGCCGCCTCGCGGCCGATGGTGTCGATGAACGACTTGTCGATTTTCAGCACATCGACCTTGAATACCTGCAGGTAAGACAGGCTGGAGTAGCCGGTGCCGAAGTCGTCGATGTAGATCGGATGCCCGGCATCGCGGAAGGCCTGGATCACTTCGAGCGCGGTCTCGGCGTGCAGGAAGCTGCGTTCGGTGATCTCGATGCGGATCTGCCGGGGCGCGATCCCGGTGCCCCGCAGGCGCGCGATAAGCACGTCGAGAAAACGCGGCGAGCTGACGTCATCCGCGCAAACATTGATCGACACATAGAAGCCGGGCCTGGCGCGCAGCAGCGGACCCAGTTCGGCAATGGCGCGGTCGAGCACGAGGTCGGTGATCTGCGGCATCAGCCCGGTCTGCTCGGCCAGCGTGATCAGCAGGTCGGGCGGCACCGGCTGGCCGTCGCGCTTCCAGCGCAGCAGCGCCTCCGCGCCCACGCAGCGGCCATCTTCCAGCGCGACGATCGGCTGGTAGTGCACTTCCAGCCGGCGGCGGCGCACGGCGTTGCGCAGCGCGCCCTCCATGGTCACGCGGCGCGACATGGCGCGAAACACCAGCGCGGCCAGCAGCACGCCGATCGCCAGCCCCGCCACGACGAAAGAGCCTACCAGCATTGGCCAGGTGGCCAGCAGCGTGGTGGGCGGTGCCACAACCACGGCCGCGAACGGAATCCGGGGGGAACGGCGCACGGAACTGCCGGGATTGTCGAGTTCGTCGGCGCCGTTGGCGTTGCGCTGGTATTCGCGCGCCATCTGCACCACGTCGGAGCCAGTGGTGGTGGCGATGAAGACGCCCGTGGCAGTATTGACTGCGCCGACGTGCCGGCCATCGAGCTCGACGATGTCGACGAATGACTTGGGGTCGATCGATACGTAGTGGCCGTGGCGCCCTACCAGCATGGCGGGGCCGGGGGCGCCAAACGGGTTGTCGAGGTCGAACCAGTATTCAAAGCCCTGGGTGTCGCGCCAGTCCGGCTCGGGCAATGTCATATGCCGCCGGAAGACGTCGCCCAGCAGTGCCGAGCACAACCGGTAATTGCCGGCATAGCGCCCGGCATCGCGCAGGTGGTGGAAGGTGAAGGTGATGCGCCTCAGGCTGGCCAGATTGCCGTCGGAGCAAGGCGCGTCGGGCAGGTCTTCCATTTCGTGCAGCGCGCCAGTGGCGTCTGCCATGACCATCCCCATGCGGGCGACGGCAGCATTGGCAAGCATCTGCAGTTGCGCCACCTCGCGCCGGGCGACTTCCTCTTCGGCCACGCGCATGCTGGCCGCAATCGGCAACACGGCCGCGGCAAATGCCAGTATCACTGCCATCGCAAGGAACAAAGGCCGCTTCATTGTTGTCCTGTCAGCCATGCGTTGTCGAAGGGTACTACGTGCGGTCGCTGCTGCGCAGCACGCGCCATCGCCGCGCGTATTCAGATTCTTTTTGCAAAACGATGAATTTTTTCGTGCGCCGCGCAATAAGGCAAGCATGACTTGCGCAATGCCGGCAGAATCCGGACAGTAGGGGGCACGACTGCCCGCATAGAGGAACTGGCCCATGACCACCGCCCCATTTGCAAGACAAGCACCATCGGCCCGGCCTGCCGCCCGGCGCGTCGACGGCCGGCACACGCCGTCCGTGACCCCTGGCAACGGCTGAGGGGGGCGCATGGCGCTGGTGCTGCTGATCGCGCTGCCCCTGCTGGCCGCGGCGCTGGCGTGGTTGATCGGCGTGCGGGCCGCGCGCATGCTGGCGCCGGTCATCATCGGCTTGCCGCTGGCCGCGCTGGTGCTGCTGCTGAGCCTGCGCGGCGCGGTCTTCGAACAGCCGGGGCATGCGCTGGGCTGGCGCGTGGCGTGGCTGCCGCAGCTCGGGCTGGACCTGTCGCTGCGGCTGGATGGCCTGTCGTACCTGTTTGCGCTGCTGGTGCTCGGCGTCGGCCTGCTGGTGATCCTGTACGCGCGCTACTACCTCGCGCGCAATGAATCCGCGGTGCGCTTCTTCTGCCTGCTGCTGCTGTTCATGGCGGCCATGCTGGGCGTGGTGCTGGCCGGCAACCTGCTGCTGCTGGTGGTGTTCTGGGAGCTGACCAGCATCCTGTCGTTCCTGCTGATCGGCTTCTGGTCATGGCGCACCGATGCGCGCCAGGGCGCGCGCATGGCGCTGGCGGTCACGGGCGGCGGCGGGCTGGCGCTGCTGGCCGGGGTGCTGCTGCTGGGCCATATCTGCGGCAGCTTCGAGCTGTCCGAGGTGCTGGCGCAAGCCGGCAAGGTGCAGCACCACCCGCTGTACCTGCCGATGCTGGTGCTGGTGCTGCTGGCGGTCTTCACCAAGTCTGCGCAGTTCCCGTTCAGTTTCTGGCTGCCGCATGCCATGGCCGCGCCCACGCCGGTCTCGGCCTACCTGCACTCGGCCACCATGGTCAAGGCCGGCGTGTTCCTGCTGGCGCGGCTCTATCCGGTGCTCGACGGCACCAACAGCTGGTTCTACCTGGTCAGCATGACGGGGCTGGCCACGCTCATCGTGGGCGCCGGCCTGGCGCTGCTGCAGCGCGACCTGAAAGGGCTGCTGGCTTATTCCACCATCAGCCACCTGGGCCTGATCACGCTGCTGTTCGGGCTCGATACCCAGCTCAGCACGGTGGCGGCCATCTTCCACATCATCAACCACGCGGTGTTCAAGGCGTCGCTGTTCATGGCGGCCGGCATCATCGACCATGAAACCGGCACGCGCGACCTGGACCGCCTGCACGGGCTGGCGCGCTACATGCCGCACACCGCGGTGCTGGCCATCGTGGCATCGCTGTCGATGGCGGGGGTGCCTCTGTTCAACGGCTTCCTCAGCAAGGAAATGTTCTTCGGCGAGACCCTGGCGCAGGGCCTGCTGGGCGACTTCAACTGGGTGATCCCGACCGCGGCGACGCTGGCGGGGGCGCTGACAATGGCCTATTCGCTGCGCTTTATCTACGGCGTGTTCTTCGGTGCCCGGCAGCCCGACGTGCCCAACTACCCGCCGCACGAGCCGCCGCGCTTCATGAAGGTGCCGGTGGAGTTCCTGGTGGTGATCTGCCTGGTGGTCGGGTTGGTGCCGGCCTATACCGTGGGCGACCTGCTGGCGGCGGCTTCGCTGGCCACGCTGCGCGCGCCCCTGCCAGAGTACAGCCTGAACCTGTGGCACGGGGTCAACCTGCCGCTGCTGATGAGCCTGGCGTCGATGACCGGGGGCGCGGCCCTGTTCTTCCTGCGCCGCGACGCGCTGCGGCGCCTGCAGCAGGCGATCGACCACCTGAGCGCGCGCCAGTCGTTCGAGCATGGCATGCATGCGCTGGAACGCTTTGCCGCGGCCGTCACGCGCTGGCTCGAGAACGGCTCGCTGCAGACCTATGTCGCCTGGATGCTGCTGGCGCTGCTGGCCGTGCCGGCATACTTCCTGGCCGACCTGGAATGGCTCGGCGGCAGCGTGCCGGCGGGCGCCATCGACCTGATCGGCGCCGCCACGCTGGCGCTGCTCGGGCTGTGCGCGGTGGGCGTGGTGGTGACGCACCGCCAGCGGCTGCTCGCGCTGGTGCTGCTGGGCGGCTGCGGGTTGATGGTGTCGATGGCGTTCCTGCGGTTCTCCGCGCCGGACCTGGCGCTGACGCAGATCTCGGTTGAGGTGGTGACGATCCTGCTGCTGGTGCTGGCGCTGTTCTACCTGCCGCGCGAGACGCCGGAGCGCGCCGGGGCTGCGCGCCGCGGGCGGGATCTGGTGCTGGCGCTTGGCGGCGGCGCCTTGCTGGCGGTGGCGGCCTACGCCGTGATGACGCGGCCTTATGACCCGGTGTCTGCCTTCTACATCGACCAGTCCGTGCCCGGCGGCGGCGGGCACAACGTGGTCAACGTGCTGCTGGTGGATTTCCGGGGCTTCGACACCATGGGCGAGATCTGCGTGCTGCTGATCGCAGGGCTGGCGGTGCAGGCGCTGCTCAAGGGCATGCGGCTGGACACGCCGTCGGCGGCGCCCGATGGCCTGCCATGGACCAGCCAGGCGCATCCGCTGCTGCTGGCCATGCTGGCGCGGCTGATGCTGCCGCTGACGCTGCTGGTGGCGGTCTTTATCCTGCTGCGCGGGCACAACCTGCCGGGCGGCGGCTTTGTCGCGGCGCTGATCACGTCGGTGGCGCTGCTGCTGCAGTACGTTGCCAGCGGCGTGCGCTGGACCGAAGCTCGCATTGCGCCGGACTATCGCGCCATTGCCGGCGCGGGCATCCTGCTGGCGGGCCTGACCGGGCTGGGCAGCCTGGCCTTCGGCTATCCGTTCCTGACCACCGCCTTCGGGCATTTCCACATACCGGGCATCGGCGAGGTGGAGCTGGCCACGGCGATGATCTTTGACCTGGGAGTCTTCTGCACCGTGACGGGAACCACGCTGGTGATCGTATCGCACCTGGGCGTGCGCAACCTGCCGCCGGCACAGGCCGCGGAGGACGCCTGATGGCCGCGCTCTACGCCATCACCATCGGCATCCTGGCCGCGGGCGGCATCTACCTGCTGCTGCGCGAGCGCGTTTTCACCGTGGTACTGGGACTGACGCTGCTGTCGTATGCGGTCAGCCTGTTCCTGCTGGGCATGGGGCGCCTGTCGATCGGCCGGCCGCCGGTGATCGTGGCGGGCGCCAGCTATGCCGACCCACTGCCCCAGGCGCTGGTGCTGACCGCGATCGTGATCGCGTTCGGCATGACGGCGTTCGCGGTGGTGCTGGCGCTGCGCTCGCTGGGGCTTACCGGCAGCGACCATGTCGACGCCGCCGGCCAGCCCGGGGGGCGCGCCGCCGATGGCGGCAATCAGGGGCCGCGGCCATGAACCATGCCGTGCTGCTGCCCATCCTGATCCCCATGTTTGCCGGTGCGCTGCTGACCGCGATGCCGGCCCAGCGGCTGCGCGCGCAGCGCATCGTCTGCGCCCTGGCCACGCTCTTGCTGGCGCCAGTGGCGGTGCAACTGCTGCGCCAGGCGGCTGCCGGCGAGATTGTGGTCTATGCGATGGGCAACTGGTCCGCCCCGTTCGGCATCGTGCTGCAGCTGGACCGCACCGGCGCGATGATGCTGGCCCTGACCGTGGTGCTGGCCGTCGCCGCGCTGGCGGCGGCGGGAGACGGCACGGCCCGGCAGGGCCGGCATTTCCATGCGCTGTTCCAGTTCCAGCTGATGGGCCTGAACGGCGCCTTCCTGGCGGGCGACCTGTTCAACCTGTTCGTCTTCTTCGAGATCCTGCTGATCGCGTCCTATGCCCTGCTGGTGCATGGGGCAGGGCGCGCGCGCATCGGCGCCGGGCTGCACTATGTGATCCTGAACCTGGTGGCGTCGTCGTTCTTCCTGGTGGCGGTCGGCGTGCTGTACGGGCTGTCGGGCACGTTGAACATGGCGCACCTCGGCCTGCGCCTGGCCGGCCTGCCGGCCCAGGACCTGCCGCTGGCGGTGGCCGCCGGCGCCATGCTGATGCTGGTCTTCGCGCTGAAGGCGGCGCTGTTCCCGCTGTATTTCTGGCTGCCGCGCGCCTACGCCAGCGCCACCGGCCCGGTCGCCGCACTGTTTGCCATCATGACCAAGGTCGGCATCTACGCGATGCTGCGTTGCGATGCGCTGATCTTCGGCGGCCCGCAGGGGCTGCTGGGGCCCTTCCTGCATGACTGGGTGTTCGTGCTGGCGCTGGTCACGCTGGCGGTCGGCGCGCTGGGCGCGGTCGCCGCCGGCACGCTGCGCGCGATGACCAGCTACCTCGTGGTGACATCAGTCGGGTTGCTGGCCGCCTGCGTATCGATGCAGACGCAGGCCGGCTGGGCCGCGGCGATGTTCTACCTGCTCAGCACCACGCTGTGCACCGCCGCGCTGTTCCTGCTGGCCGACGCGCTGGAGCCGGAGCCGGCGCGCGAGGACGGGGCCCCGGTCAGTGCCTCGCGGCTGGCCGGGCTGCTGTACCTGGTGGGCGTGGTGGCAGCGGTGGGGCTGCCGCCGCTGTCGGGCTTCCTCGGCAAGCTCATGGTCCTGCGCGCGACTCCGGCGCCGTGGGTGCCGGCGCTGTGGCCCGCGGTGCTGGTGTCGGGCCTGCTGCTGCTGATTGCCGTGTCCCGCACCGGCACGCGGCTGCTGTGGCGGCTGCCGCATGAGGCCGAGCGCGTGCCGGAAGGGAATGAGTACTTAGACGAAGACCATCCCGGCGCGGCACGCGTGCGCGTGCGGCCCGACTCGCGCAAGCTGGCCTGCTGCGCACTGCTGCTGGCGGGCAATGTCGCACTGACGGTATGCGCGCGGCCGGTCAGCGACTATGTGGCCGACGCGGCGGCGCAGTTGCTGGACCGCGCCGCCTATCTCCGGGCAGTGCTGCCCGGGCAGCCGGGGTAAGCCATGCTACAGCGTCTGCTTCCCCATCCGTGGCTGAGCCTGATCCTGATGATCATGTGGCTGTTGCTGACCAACAGCCTGGCCCCCGGACACTGGCTGCTGGGGGCGCTGCTGGGCTGGGCCATCGGCCGGCTGGCCGACCGATGGCTGGTGCTGGGCGCCTTCCGCCTGTCGCGGCCCGACCTGATCCTGCGGCTCAGCATCCATGTGCTGTTCGATATCGTGAAAGCCAACGTGGAAGTGGCCATCATGGTGCTGGGCCCCACCGCGCGCCTGCGCCCCGCCTTTATCGTGGTGCCGCTCGATGTCGAGCACGAACTCGCCACCACCGCACTGATCAGCATCGTCTCGCTCAGCCCCGGCACGCTGTGCGCAGAGCTGAGCGACGATCGCCGCGCCTTGCTCGTGCACGTGCTGGACCTGGAGGAAGAGGCCGCGCTGGTCGAGCTCATCAAGTCGCGCTATGAAACCCCGCTCAAGGAGATCTTCCAATGCTTGCCATCGTGATACCGGTCTGCCTGGTGATCCTGGGCCTGGCCTTCCTGCTGACCCTGGCGCGGCTGCTGCGCGGACCCAGCCTGCCGGACCGCATCGTGGCGCTGGACACGCTGAATATCAACGCCATCGCGCTGATCGTGGTGCTAGGCATCAGCCTGGATTCGGCACTGTTCTTCGAGGCCGCGCTGCTGATCGCGGTGATGGGCTTCGTCGGCACCGTGGCGCTGTCCAAGTACCTGCAGCGCGGCGACATCATCGAATACTAGGGCCTGTTCACATATAAAACGTACGCGCGTTGGCCCGAGCCGGGGTCAGCTACGCGAAGGGCGTCGCCGCAAAGGGTCATTCCCTTTGCAAGGCGCCCGACAAAGTAGATGGCCCCGGCTCGGGCCAACCCGGAGGGCAAGGGGGATACGCGGCGCACGGCGTCGTTGCCAGCCGCTTGCTTGGAATGACCAAGCGGCGCGACTGGCGCCTAGCCCTGCGCCGCGTATCCCCCTTGCGCGCGCACGTTTTATATGTGAACAGGCCCTTGGGAGCGCCAGATGCTGCATCCTGTTGCGGAATTTATCGTGTGCGCGCTGCTGCTGGTGGGCAGCGTGTTCATGCTGGTCGGGGCGATCGGGCTGTTCCGGCTGCCGGACTTCTTCATGCGGCTGCATGGGCCGACCAAGTCGACCACGCTGGGCGTGGGCGGGGTGGTGCTGGCCTCGGTGGCATACTTCAGCTTCCGGGGCGATGCCAGCCTGCATGAACTGCTGGTGACCGCCTTCCTGTTCCTGACCGCGCCGATCAGTGCCCACATGCTGGCCAAGGCCGCGCTGCAGCGCCAGCTGCCGGTGGATCCGCGCACGCGCGGAAGCGGCTGGATGCCGCGCATCCGCGACTAGGTATGGCCGCGACGGTTTACTTTCGCCGCAATGTGTCCTACACCCAGTCAGGCGATGCCGGCATCTTCCACGCCAGGGCAGGGGGTTTCATGGACTTGCAACACTCGGACAAAGTCTTCGCGGGCGCGATTCCGGAAGTCTATGAGGCCCTGATGGTGCCGATGATCTTTGCGCCATACGCTGCCGACATGGCTGCCCGCATCGCCGCGCTGCAGCCGCGCCGGGTGCTGGAACTGGCCGCCGGCACCGGCGTGCTGACCCGGGAAATCGCCGGGCGGCTGCCGGCCGATACCATGATCGTTGCCACCGACCTCAACGCGCCGATGCTGGCGCGCGCGGAGCAGGCCGGCACCAGCCGCCCGGTGCACTGGCGCGAGGCCGACGCCATGGCGCTGCCGTTTGCCGATGCCAGCTTCGACATGGTCGCCTGCCAGTTTGGCGTGATGTTCTTCCCGGACAAGGGCCGCGCCTTCGCCGAAGCCCGCCGCGTGCTGGTGCCGGGCGGCACGCTGATCTTCAATGTCTGGGACCAGCTGGAATTCAACGCCTTTGCCCGCGATGTTACCGGGGCGCTCGCCACGCTGTTTCCCGACTCACCGCCCGAGTTCATGGCCCGCGTCCCGCATGGCTACCACAGCCAGGCCGCCATCGAGCAGGACCTGCGCCTGGGCGGATTCCAGTCATCCCCGGTCTTTGAAACCGTTGCGGCAACCAGCCGCGCCAGCGCCGCCCGCATCCCGGCGGTGGCATTCTGCCAGGGCACGCCGTTGCGCGCCGACCTGGAGCGGCGCGGGCCGGAAGCGCTCGGCCGGGCAACTGACCATTGCGAACAGGCGTTCCTGGAGGCTTACGGCGCGGGTCCATTGGCTGGTCCGATGCAGGCGCATGTGGTGATGGTAACGGCGCCCGCCGGGTAAAGCTGCCCCGGCAGGTCGCCGCCAGGCCATCGCCGGGCGTGCGCAAATCGCCGCTTGCGCCGATACTGTAGCCAGGCTCATGACGACGACAGGACCCGCGGACGATGATTACGATGCCCCTTGTACGCGTGCTCGCGATCGGTCTGCTGTTGTGTTCGCTATCGGGATGCGATTTCTTGCGTGGCTACGCCGAAGGCGAATCCGCGGTCATGCGGGACTTCAGGGCCGGGGATCGTGCCGATGACCTCGGGGCGGTGCGCTTTGTCTTCGATGACTTCGGCGGCCTGAGCACCGATACCCTGGAGACCAATGCGCTGCCGTGGAAGCTGGCAACGACGGCGCTGTTGCTGGCCGGTGGCCCCGGCGTTTCGGTCACCCAGGATGCCTTGCGCCGCGCCCTGCGCGAGTTCGGCTTCATCTATCCCGATGCGGTCCGCAACTGGCCGCGCCAGCAACAGCCCAGCTTCGACAAGCCCCTGGGCGTGGTCAGCGGAATGATCGGCCGGGACCTCCCGAAGATCCGCCTGGAGGTGTCCAACCTGGGATGCGCATCGTGCCATGCGGGCATCACCTACGGCAAGGACGGGCGTCCCACCAACGATGTCTGGCTGGGGCTGCCGAATACCTCCCTCAACCTCGACGCCTTCGTCGCTGCGGTCTATCAGGCGGTGAAGCGGGTGAAATCCGATCCGGAAAAGCTCCTCTCGGCCATCCGCCAGCTTTACCCCGAAACAAGCAAGGAGGAACTGGATACCATCCGGAAATTCGTCTGGCCGCGGCTGGTGAAACGGGTGGCGGAACTCGAAGCCAGCGGTGACGAGCCACTGCCGTTCAGCAACGGCGCGGCCGGCAGCACCAATGGTGTCGCGGCACTCAAGTTCCAGTTTCATCTGCTCTCGGCGGGCACGGCCGCCAGCGGTTCCACCTCGATTCCGGAACTGGGCTACCGCAGCCTGCGCTCATCGCTGCTCTACGACGGCGTCTATACCAGCAAGGGCGCGCCGCGCTTTGCGCCAGTGGCGCCCGCTGCCGCCGATGATGCCGGGCGGCTGGCGCATATCGTGGCCTTCTTCACCGTGCCGACCATGGGCATGCCGCCGGATCGCGCCGGCCGCGCCATTCCGCAGGTGGAAGACGTCATGCGGTTCATGGCGGGCTACACTCCGCCGCCGTTTCCGGGGCCGGTTGACCGCCCCCGCGCCGCGCGCGGCCGCGCCGTCTTTGATGCCAACTGCGCCCAGTGCCACGGCAGCTACAGCCAGGACCCAGAGCGCCCGCGCCTTGTCAGCTTCCCCAACCGGTTGGTGGCACAGGCGGATATCGGTACTGACCCGACGCGCTGGCAAGCGATCGATCGCGGCCTGCTGCAAGCCATCTCGCGCTCCGAGCTGGGCAAGCATATCGACGCCGCCAACACCGGGGGCTATGTCGCGCCCATCCTCTCCGGCGTGTGGGCGACGGCACCGTACCTTCATAACGGCTCCGTGCCCACGCTCTGGCATCTCATGCATCCGCAGGCGCGGCCCAGGCGCTTCTGGGTTGGTGGTCATGCACTGGACTACGGCAAGCTGGGCATCGCCGGCAGGCTCGATGCGGACGGCACCTGGGCCTATCCGGCCAGCTACCAGCCGTGGTCGAAACCCGTGCTCTACGACACCGCGACAGCGGGGCGCGACAACCGCGGCCATGAAAAGGAGTTCTCGCTCCTTGCCGAAAGCGACAAGGATGCGTTGCTGGAATTCCTGAAGCTGCTCTAGCCTTGCGGGCCCCCGTTCACGACGCCATCTTTTGGCAGCTTGACCCGGCTGAAGGCCCGGCAGTAGCATCGGTTCAGCGCAACCAGGATGGAGCGCAGAAGATGATTGTCGATCTCTCTCATGTGTTCCACGACGGGATGCCTGGCGTCCTCTTCAAGCACGAAACCGGCGAAGCGGTCGAACTGACCGCGCATATCCGGCCGTTCATGACGCATGCGCAATCAGGCTGGCACTACGAGGGCAAGGCCTCGTTCGAGATTTCCGAGGTGGCATTCCAGACATCCGTCGGCACCAAGCTGGATGCACCCCGTCACCGCTTCGAAGGCGCGGAAGATATTGCTGCCCTCGATCTCAGCCGGCTGGTGCTTGACGGCGTGGTCATCGATGCCCGCCACGCGACCCCCGGGCAACAACTGGCGTGGAATGACCTGCAGTTTCCCGAGCATCTCGCAGGGCGAGCGGTGCTGATGAATTTCGACTGGGATCGGCATTGGGGAACGGAGATCTATCGATCGCACCCGTTTGTCTCACGCGACGTGATAGACCGGCTCTGCGATGCGGGCATTGCCTTGTTCGGGGTGGACTGCGCGAACGTCGACTCCACCCAGGACCCGGAACGCCCGGCGCACACCCGGTTGCTGGGACGAGGCATCCTGATCGTCGAGAATCTCACCGGACTGTCGCGTTTGCATGGCGTGCCGTTTCGCTTCTTTTCCATCCCGCTGAAGGCGCGGGACGCGGCGGCTTTCCCCGTCCGCGCTTTCGCCGAGGTGCGCGAACACGCATAGCCAGGACCGCGCCCCGGGTAAGCGCCGCAGCCGCGCAAGCGTCGTTGGCTCAGGATGCGTGCATCAGCTCTGCGGTGGGGAGTCTTGCGCTTCGCGGGATGCCCCGAACCGGCACAGGCCCAAAGCGCATGATGTTCACGAGCCGGTTTCCGCGCGGCAAGCGCTGGCTTTCGGCAAGCAGGGCGGCATGGCCAGGTGAATCGGCCAGCGCCGACATCGGCACGCCGGCAAATCCCCTGGCGGTCATGGCCAGCCAGAACCGGTACCAGCGGCGCCCGATGTCAAAAATCGTGACGTCGGGTGCGGCATGAATCAGGACGATCCGGGCCGCGCTTTTTATTTTTGCGCTTTCCGATGCCAGCAGGCGGGTCAGCGAAAGCGCCGAGAGCAGCCGGACCACATGGGGTCTCAGCGCAATCGACGCGCCCCAGGCTTCCCACCGCGACAGTGCCATGCATTCGGCCGAAAGCCCGTCGCGCGGCCACCCGGGATCATGCGGCGACAAGCGCAGCCAGTGGTAGAGTTCCTCGGCAAACCGTGGGTCATTCAATCCCGCAGCCGCGGCGTCGTCATACCAATTGGCGATTTGCGCTGTGCTGTTCTCGCTCGCCAGCGTGACGAACTCCGCGTGGGCTGCAGCGCATTCGCCCAACGACTTGATCTGCGGCGGGGGCGCACGGTGAAACTTGCCTCGATAGGCGCGGCGCGCGTCCACGAAGGCGGCAAGGGGATCCGGGCTCGCACCGGGTGTGATCAGGCCAGATGCGGCCGGGCGCAAGCCCTGGGTAGCGGGCGGGTAGGGCAGGCCGGAGACCTCAGGCTGCGTAAGTCCCAACCCAAGCGTCGACAACGCCATGGCCATGCCTTCCCAGGCCATGCCCAGGGCGATCTGGTTGTCCCGCCCGGTGGGGTCGCCCACGGATAGCCATCGCGCAGGGTCTTCAAACAGTTCAACCTTGTCGCCGGCAAAGCGCCAGCGAGCGGGTTGGATATTGTGCGCGCTGGGAGCGCGGCCAGCCTGGGCAACGAGGGTGAGTTGCTGGTCTCGCGTAAGCATATCGCTAGATGGCTTTCCTGAAGAGATGCAGTTGATGCAGCATCGTGGCCCCCATCTTCTCCATTTGCTTCAGGCTGGCGCCATTCGAATCCGACACCCAGCTGATGCCCAGGTGCGAGTACCCGGCACCGCGCATCGCCGTGAGCAGATGGTGCAGCATGACGGCGTTGACGCCGCGGCTGTGGTAGTCCCTGCGCACGGAAAAAAAGATGATCGCCGCACGCTTGCGGCTGGCGCGGAACCTGATCAGATGCCAGAGCGTGGATAGCTTCAGGCGGAAGCCGGTGGCGCGCAGAAACGGATTGAGGTCCGGCACGCACAGCAGCACCCCGATCGGTTCCCCGTTGAAGTAAGCGGTATAGGACAGGCGCTCGTCGATGATCCACATCATGCCGGCGCAGGGAAACAGGAATTCCTCCTCCGTCAGCGGCACGAACATCGGGTTGCCGGCGAAACCATCGTTCAGGACAGCGCATGCTTCCCGCAGGCGCCGGTCAAAGCCGCGCCGCCGGATCGGCTCGAATTGCCAGGCGGGATCATCCAGCAGCGCGCGTTGCTTGCTTCCGATCAACTGCGCCGGATCGTAGCTGCGCACGTCGAGCTCGAACGTGCGCATCGGAAAGAACGGCTCGAAGCCGCATGCCTGGAGCAGCCTGGCAATATGCGGCGGCGTGTATTCCTGGTAGGTGTATGGCGGATGCTCGAAGCCCTCGGTGACGATGCCGATCATCTGCGTGATCGTCAGGTTGAAACTGCCGGCCAGTTCGTCACAGCCGTTGTGCTTCACCCAGCCCGCCGCCGCGTCGAGCAGCGCTTGCGCGACCTCCACGTCATCGACGCAGTCGAACATGCCGAAGTAGCCGCGCTTCTGGCCGTATTGCTGATTGGACGCATCGTGGATATGGGCCAGGATACGGCCGACGATCCGTCCGTCCCGATGGGCGGTGAACCAGGTGCGGCGCGCAAACTGCCGGAACAGCGGGTTCTTCGCCGGGTCCAGCGCGCGCGCTAGATCCCCCTTCATCGGCGAGACAAAGTGGGTATCGCGGCCATAGCAGGCGAAGGGCGCCTCGAAGAACGCGTCGAAATCGCCTTCACGCAGCACGGTTGTCATGCGGCCTCCCGCTGCCCGAGATGGCGCGCCAGCCGCAGGATCACCGCCGCGCGCAGCTCGCCGATGGCCGCGTTGGCGCCTTGCGGCAGGTTCAGCAGCACCACCTGGGCAGGCTGGCGCGCGATCAGCAGGGCATGGGTCATTTCATGGCGCTCGAGCAGGTCTACCAGCTGCTCCGCGGCCTCGACCCGATCGCCTTCCCGGATCCCGGCCCAGGCCCTGGCGTCGCCGATCGACACGGGCTCACGACGCCTTCCTGCCAGGTCGAACAGCGCGTCCAGCGCGTAGCCAGCAAGCTCCGCGTTGCCGAGCACTACATGGTCGGCGGTCTGCGGCAGGCGCCTGAGCGAATGCAGGAAACCCTCTGGCGTATCCAGCCGGGCATGGAGCAGCCAGCGCAGGAACGCGTTGCCTTCACCGGCCAGCGACATGGCGCGAATGCGGACAAAAATGGCGGTCAGCAGCACCCATGCGATGGCAACGGGCATGCCGCGCAGGCCAGCCTCGGCGAAGCCCGGGCCGGGCCCGCGCGAGGCCAGCGCCATCACGCTGGCCAGCACGACGGCGAAGAGCAGGGCGGCTGCGATATGCGCCAGCAGCCCGCGCACGACCCGCTGCGATTCCGACAGATTCAGGAACACATAGACAAATGCCAGCGCCCCGAGCGCCCCGAGGCGAACCGGCACATGGCCGAGTTCCTCGCGGAAGTCGGTGGCCGCGAGCGGGACGGCCAGGGCCACGACCACAACTACCGCCCGGGCCAGGCGTTCCTCGTTGTCGGACAGCTCGGCATCGCGCAGCCACAGCAGGAACCAGCCATTGCTTGCCGTGACCACGGCGAAGCAGCCAAGGAACGCCAGCAGCAGCGGCGAATTGCCCGACAGATCGGTGAAGAGATTGATGACGAAGAACAACACCGACACGCCCAGCGCCAGCAGCTTCAGCCACAACGGGTGGTGGCGCCGCAGGAGGTGCTCGGCAAACAGGGTCATGGCAATGGGCAGCAGGGTTGCCGCCGCAAACACCAGCTGCGCCAGCAGCGTGCCGCCAAACAGCCAGGAAAAGCCCCGGACTGCCAGCAGCGCCGTCAGCACCCCGAACAGGAACAGGCCCGTGCCGGCCCCGGCCTCGCGCCGGGACCAAAGGAAATGCAGGTAGAGCCCGCAGCCCGCCGCGCCGAGCCAGGTAACGGCCACATCGCTTGCCAGGGCGTCAATCACGCGTCAACCCTCATCTCGCATCAACCTTGCCATGAAGCGCCGTACCAGCGCGCGCACGGCCCACGCCGTCAGCGCATTGCGCGGCGTCTCGATACGCATGGTCCAGGGATTGAAGAAATAGCCGCGCACACCGGCCAGCCGCGGCCGGCCAAGCACCAGCTTGATCGCTTCGAAAGCCATCAGGTTGCCGGTGGTGATCACCATCGGCGCAAACGACATGCGCTTGCGCTTGCCGGTCAGCAGGTCCTTGGCAATGCCAAGCTCCACATGCCGGACGGAGCTCGAGTTGACCATCACATATTCGAGTTCCTTGCCCAGGCATTCCTGCCTGACCTCCGGCGTCAGGGACTTCCAGTCCATGCCGGCCGTGGGATAGGCAAGACGCTCCTCAGGCCGGGGATCTTGCGGACGGACGACCGTGACGGAGGGCAGGGGAGCGGTATAGGCGTCGATGACGGTCGCACCATGCTTCCGCGCCTTGCGATAGAGCGCGATGCCCGCGGCCATGTCATCCATGCCGTTGACCACGATCTTGTAGCGGCTCAGCAGGTCATCGAGCTTGTCGGTCCACTCGGCGCCGAAGGTCTCGATGGCAAGTTCCGGGTTGATGCGCCGGATCTGCGCCACGGTGGCCTCGACCTTGTTCACGCCAACCGTATCCAGGCTGGCAAACACCTGGCGGTTCAGGTTCGACACGTCGAACGCATCGAAGTCCGCCAGCGCAAAGCCGCCAATGCCCACCCGTGCCAGCGCCTGCAGGCAGGCGCCGCCCATGCCGCCGACGCCGCAGATCAGCACCCGTGCATTGCGCAATTGCTGCTGTTCCGCGTCGGTTACGAAACCGATATTGCGGGTCGTGAATTCCTCGTAGGAGAAGGGTGGAATCATTGGCTCTTCCTTGCGCGCAGGTCTCCCAGCGGCTCGCGCGGATTCAGCCAGTGGAACAATGGCAGGACGATCCGACCGACAGCCAGGAACGCAATCTGATAAAGGATGGCGGGCAGGGAGTCCCGAGGGACTTCCCGCAACAGGTATTTCCGTGCGCTGGCCAGGTCCAGGCAGGCGATCTGCAGGAAATCGTCGCCACGCTGGTAATCGAGTTCCCGCTGGCAGAGTTCGTTGGCGCGCTCGTCCCGATGCTTCGGCGCCTGGTCGAACGTCTTCTTGAGATTGTCCGAGCCGCCCGTATAGGCATCGGTAATCACGAAGCGCGCCTCGTCAAATCCCGCCGCCCGGTCAACCCCAAAGACATGCCGGTGCGATTTCATGATCTCGCGGGCCACGCTCAGGTGTTCAAAGCTGCGCCGCGACGGCTCAAAGGGATTGGGATAGGCCGTAACAAAGACCTCGGCAACCTTGCCGATAATGGCCGGCACCTGGGTCACATTGCTGATCCAGATCGGCCGCAGGCCGCGGCGGAAGAAAAGCAGGATGCAGGTCAGCCCGTACAGCACCCAGGACAGTCCTTGCGTGCGATAGCCGGGATCGACCATCACCAGCCCAAGGTGAATCGCCTCGGCCGGCCGTCCCTTGACCTCGATCGGCATGACCGACAGCGCATTGAATGCAATCGGCTGGCCGCTGTCCCGGTCATAAAGCAGCGTGATCACGGCCCGCCGCAGCCTTTCAGGGTCGCCGGAAAGCACCCCGTAGTCGAGATCCTTGCCGATTCCCCGCTGCACGATGCCGCGCATCTCGACCAGCATGGCTTCGAGGTGCCGGGCGTCCATCCACAAGCCGGGCCGTTCGACGACGCGGATCCGGACGGACCGGCTGGCCTTCAGGCTCAGGTCCAGGTAGCGCAGCCGCTGTCGAAAACGCCCGATGAATTTGAGCATGCAGGTTTGGCTGATTGTTCTTGTGTGGACGGACTCGGAGGCAAGTGTGGACTGGAGCATATAACAGCCAGTCCATGGTGTCACGGGCGTGCCACAGGAATAAGAGTCCCCTGGCCAGCCCGGCGACAAACGCGGCCCCGGCGAAAATCGCGAAATTCCAGATCGGCGAGATGTTGAGCCCAGCGGTGTAGCCGCCAACGAGAGGGCCCGCCATGGCGCCGAAGCGTCCGATGCCTACCGCCCAGGCGCGCGGCCCCTGGTCCCAGACAATTGCGGTACCCGCGCCATACTGCTTTGGCGGAATCGCGCCCTAGAAATTTGCATAGTCGAGCGGATGGTCCTCGACATGGATCGCAATCCGCTTCTCAGCCGGATCGAAGCTGGGTCCTTTGGGGACAGCCCTACTCACAAGTACACCGTCAAGCTCCAGTCGAAAGTTGGAGTGCGATCGCCTGGCCCAGTGCTTCTGAATTACGAAGCGAAGCTGGTGCGAGTTGCCATGCTTCCTGCGCCCACTTCCAGAGGCTTCATACAGGAACGGGGTTTTGATAAAATGGCACGCTATTTTCTGCCTGCCAAAAGGACTTTGATTGGCAGTGGCTCTATCGAGAAAGCGGCCCGTTGTCGGCACCGTACTCGCCAAGGCGCTTTCCACGCACAGGCGCGCAGGTGTTAACCAGGAGTGAACACTTATGATTAATGCCACGCCATCCATCAAACTTGGTAGTTTCCTCCAGATAGCGCCTTACCTTGCCATGCGAGGAGTGTCGCCACTGGAGTTCTTCCAGCGTCTCGGCATTTCGCCAAATATTTTCCAGAATCCCGATATATGGTTGCCGCGGGCGGTCTGCTTTCATATCGCCAATGAAATGGCAGCGGTTGCACAGGATCCGTTCAGCGGCGCCTATGTGGGTCATCTGACGGAAATACGCTCACTCGGCACCTGGGGTGCATTGATCCTGGGCTCGGCCAACCTGGCCCAGGCTTGCGCAATGGCCGCTGCGCATGCGTCCTTGCTGCATCAAGGCGGGCAGATAAAAATCGTCACCGAGGGGCGTACGACAAAACTCGTCCATCAGTTCACGGGCGAATGCGGGTCGGATCCCAGGCAATTCATTCTGGGAAGCCTTTCGGTACTTAGAAAAATCCCTCTTATGGCCAACGACGCGGCGGCCATACGTGTCCACATCAAAGGCTCACGGGCAAGAGGAGACGGAGCGCTTGAAGAATGCCTGGGCCCGAACCTGGAGATGAATGCAGACTACAATATGATCGAATTTGATCGTGATCTGCTCGACACGCCGCTGACACATATGTGCGATGATGCCTGGAAAACCACCGAAGCGCTGAAGTGGACGGTTGAAACAGCAGGCATGCTGATCAAGCAAGTGTCGGATCAAAGCCAATCAAAACTTGCCGTCATCTCCAGAAGCATTGGCATCTCTCCCAGGACGCTGCAACGCCGCCTCAAGTATTGTGGCGTCGATTTCGATGAGCTACGAGATGAAACGCGCCGCAGCGAAGCCCTTAAGCTGCTTGCCGACGGGAAATATAGCGCTACCGAGATTGCCTATATGGTCGGCTACAGCGATCAGGCGCATTTCACGCGCGCCTTCAAGCGCTGGACCGGAGACACGCCGTCGCGCTACCGCGCTGCCTCGCAACAGGGTGGGCTGAGCAAGGGATAAGTTCCCATCCCTGTCGCCCGACGGCATGGCGCTGCAAGCCAGGCATGCGCGCAGCAAAGCCTCCCGGGCTTGCACAAAGCTCAGAACCGGTAGGTAATTCCCATGATCGGTCCTTTCTGAATGACGTCGAACTCGAATCCATTCTTCCTATAATCCACGCCCTGGATCCGGTATCCAGCCATCGCGGACAGGTTGGTTTTTATCTTGTAACCAACGCCCGCAACCACGTCCCAGTCAAGATCAGCCTGGCCGGTGCCGATGTTTCCCCAACCGGTGAGATAGACTTTGTCGGTAAAGGAATACGTGCCACGAAAACCGGCAACCATGTCAACCCAGGTAGCGCTGTCGCGCTGTTTCACATGGTCGAGAATTCCCCCATGAAAATTCAACGTAGTGCTCACGCTCCAGACACGCACCCCGGCAATCAAGTCCAGATGCAAGCGATCCGTGCTCTGCACGGTGTATCCGCCCCCCAGCAGGCCTGAGAATGATTGCGAGGTCACACTGATTTCTTCCGCCAAGACGCCCTTGGGCGTAGAGTCTCTGACAGAGGTCTTTGTATACGCCAAATCGGCGAAGATGCTGTAGCGGCCGCGACGCCCCTCGATGATCCCCATGAATGCATAGTCCAGCTCATTAAAAATCTGCCCGAAGTCAGATTTGATCCTGGCAGGCGGAGAATCAAATTGCCGGACCGTACCCTGGACCCCGGCCATCCAGAGATAGGGGTTTACGCTGAACTGCCAATCTGAATTGCTTTCTGGCCTTGCCGCTAGGGGGGAGTCCGCAGCGCGGCCGTTTTCATCCGCTCGCGCGGCCCCCGGCAATGCCGAGGCAGCCGCCAGCAACAGGGTGAACAGAAAGCCGGCGCTCCTCTGTCCCCTCGTTAGCGACCAGCCGCAACGCGGGAGATACCCGGCCCGTGTCCGGTTGGCCGCATTCCCCATATCGCCAAGTCCGTATGGAACCGTTCTCATCAAAACGCGGCGGCCTCGGCAGAGCAATCCATTGGCGCACTTCCTCCCGCCGCCTTGACGTTCTTCAACTCACGTTTCGCGGCATCCAGGTCGGCCTGGAAACCGGCGTCGCTTTGAAGCCTGCTAATAGTCGCAGCGCCCATCACTCGCCCGGCGTCAACATCGCTTTGCCAATGCGCATTGCAAATCACACGGCTTTGCCCGAAGGCAAGGCCGCGCGCCAGCAACTCATTCGCTCGTTGCGGGTAGATTTCGGCCAGGACGAGCGCCCAGGCCCATCCCGCAGCAGTGTGGCCCGAAGGATAAGAGCCATCGTTTCGCAGGATTTCCTCATCCTGCGGCGTGCATGTCCCTTCGTCATGCAGAGCAAACGGCCGGGTTCGGTTGTATTTGTTCTTGACGCCATAGGTGGAAAGCCCTGCGTCCGTCAATACACGTTGCATAACCTGATAGGTCCGGGGCGTGTATTGCTCGTCGATCCTGACGCCCATGGCGCAAGAGAAATTCTCCGCAGGCGCCGGGAACCTGAGATCGGCATCCCGTCTGGCCATCTCCCAGCGGGCGGTTCCACTCAGCGCGAGGGCGGCCTTTCTTGCCTCTTCGTCACGCGCAAACGCGGCGCTGTCTTTCGAGGGAGGGGGCCCGAGGAGCTGCAAGCTATTTGGGAGGTCCGCCTGCTTCAGGTAGCCGGGGGCCAATTCGAAGTGCGGATCGGTAACTTTTCCCGGCGCAGGGGAAAGCGCTTGCGCACCGGGCCAC
Organism: Cupriavidus sp. SK-4; assembly: GCF_000611125.1. Classification (NCBI taxonomy): domain Bacteria; kingdom Pseudomonadati; phylum Pseudomonadota; class Betaproteobacteria; order Burkholderiales; family Burkholderiaceae; genus Cupriavidus; species Cupriavidus sp. SK-4. The sequence goes on along the minus strand of NZ_JFJW01000022.1, from coordinate 23,640 downwards.
GCGGAAGCCGACATGCACAGCAGCCCGCCAGCGGCTACCAGTGTGCGGTTGAAGATGGAGATTTTGTACATACGAGGACTCCGGATTCATCGAGCTACGGGCTGTGGCTGCGGGAAACGCCATTGGCCACTCAGTATCTGTTCACCGGGCTGATACAGCCTCACTGTGTAGTTCCAGCCTGGCATGATGGGCAGGCAATTCGCGATCTTTCCGTCGCAACCGCCGAACTGAATGTCAATCGACCCATTAGCGTTCTTCTCGGCGGTGAGATTATTCAATGAATAGGCGTCGTAGGGATTCTTCTGGAAGTAGCCCTCGGCGTTGTAGACGGCTACAGACCAGAACGCATTGACGGGAACGGACCCGACATTGATCCGGTACACCGTTTTTCCGTCGTTCTGCGGCATCACTCCCGTGAGGTAGATGGCGTCTTTACTGGGGTTTCCGCCCCATCCCGCCGCGGTCCCGATCAGATGCTGGACGGGATCGACCGAGCCCCTGGCACCAAACGCCTGGTTATAGTCGGGAAGGGTCGAGGCCAGCACCAGCAGGGCGTCACGCACCTTTTTCTGGCTCGCCTGATCCCATTTCGGAATGACAAACTCCCCGGCCTTGTCTTGGCTGACCCGAATGGCGTCCTGCAGCGCATGCACCCGTTCGATGTCTTTTTTATCCGCCGGATCCACCAACGTGCGGATAGCGACAAAGACATAGCGGGTCCCGATTTCCTCTTTCGTCAGGACGTGGCGGCCCGCGGTATAAAAGACGGCGGGTACGTAGTGGTCTTCGTCGACCACGAGCATCGACATGAATCTCTTGCCTGCCTCAGGCAGCTCGATCGTGACAGGGCCCGCATCAAGATCGAACACGCCTCCTGAATAGAGCGTGTCCCGGTTCATCCGGATGACATTCTGGGCATCGATGGACGCTGGCTCCCGGCTATGAACAAACTTGCCGAAACTGCCGTCGGACACCATCTTGCCCATGTAGAGATCAGACTCGGCACGGGCAAAATTGGCGATACCTACGGGTATCGCCGTATCGGCGGCGGCCTGCGCATTTGCCATCCCCAAGGTTGCTAAAGCCAGGGCGACTGTGCGCACCACAGATGAATAAGACATTTGGGACCCTCTAGATCCGATAAAAAACCTGCATCCGCCGGCCACGCATTCGTCCAATGCGTGGCCGCTGATGGCAGCACGTGCTGGCCGTACCATTACCTTGCGGATTCTATGACGGCGTCTCGCCCAAGGCTTGCCTTTTGATGCCAAAGACGCTGCCGCCAGGATGTGTGCAAGTGAACGGGCGAAACAGGCAACGACCATTTCTCGCCGAAGTTGGCCGCGTTATGGTTGCAATTCGATGGTATGGGTCACGCTGATTGATACGTTGCCCTGCTGTCAGGTTACGTATCGTGAGCCACACGAAGTGCGCTTTCGCGAAGTTCACTGGAGTGGGATTAGCTTAGACTCTCAACTGACTTTCCGGACAGCAGGAATAGCCCATGTTCCGTTGATGATGGACGGGTCTGCCTCGCTCGGCCAATACGTTCTCAGCATCAGGATAAACTCCCCGGGAGGTGCGGGAAGCCAATTCGACTCCCTATCCTTACCAGGCGAATCCTTCTGGATGTAGAGATCGGTCGATCCGTCTGGGTTGACCTGCAAGTTTTGACGCGGACTGATCGAATATCGGTTGAGCGGGTTGTTCACGAAGAAGTATCCATCGTCATACATCGTCAACGACCAGAACCCCTCTACAGGCGGCAAATGACCTTTAGGGAAACGCATGACATACCTGTTCGACCCGTTGTATTGATGCTCCTCCGCATCCACCTTCGAGATCGGATAGATCGCATCCTGAGGACGGTTAGCCCCAAGCCCGACAGCGGTTATGAGAGCCCGCATCAAGTAATCGGTGCCGTAGATTCCCGTGTTGGTCGTGAACGACCAGCCGTTCTCGTCCTTGAGTGTCATATAGTGCTGCATAATTCTGTCGACCGCCGTCTTCGGAACGCGACTGGCAAAATCCGCTTTAAGCTTGCTTTGGTCAAAGTCTTTACCAGGGACGATGCCGATGCGCTCGAACCTTGCGACATGAGTCGCATCGGCACTTGACGGCGGGTTCGTCTTCATCAGTTCACAAAGCAGCGTGAAGTAAGACACCGCATCCATTCGATTGACCTGATCACGCACTGCTGTAACCATGTCGAGGGTCGGATCGACCTTGCCTGACGGCGGTGTGTAAGGCTTGCCATACGCACTGAGGGGAACGAGCTTGAATTCGTCCTGCAATTTGTGAACCGCAGCGTAGTCTTCCGGCGTTCCGGTGCAATAAATACGGCCGAGTAGCCATACGATACTGGTGGGCGCTTTGTACTCCTTTACACCCTCCGGCAGTGTTCCTTTCCAGCCCGGTCCGGTTATCGCATAGGTCTGCGCTCCTGTGCCGGTCGTGCGCTTGCCCGGAACTTGGAACACCGTCGTCCAGCCATCGAGCATTGGCATCAGGGAATAACGGCCTTTCATATCGGGGATGCTGAGCACCCAGGGCTCACTGCCAACATCAAAGAAGGCGTTTGTGTATAGCGTGTCGGCGTTCGGCGCCGTGACATCCCTGAATGATGCGTCGGGGTAGCTGCGCGCCTTGATGATATGCCCCATCGGACCCCGTATTCCCCCTGGCTCGGCGACATTGGTGATGATCCGACGGGTCATCTCCATCGTCACCAATGGGTATCCGAAGATGTATGCATCGATCGCCAGACCAAAATCCTCCGAGCCTTCGCCAAGGTCGTAAATGGCACCCTGCTCGGCGAGCGCTGAGCGAGCCATTGCCAGGCTGGCGAATAAGCTCGATCCGGCCAATAACATGGAACGGCGAGTGATCTTCATAGGCTCTCCCCCTGATTGCAAACAACCTGACATGCTGCTGAGATCAGAAATGCACCGTGACGCCGACGGCCGGCCCGTTCGTTTGTGCTCCCGTGAGTGGCAGCATATGCAGCGACAACGCACATCTGAGACATTTGACCCTCCAGATTCGATGACAACCTGCATCCGCCGGCTTCGCATTTTTCCGATGCATGGCCGCTGATGGCAGCGCGTGTTGTTCGCACCATTAACTAGCATCATATGAGGGGGAGGCGCCCAGAGCTTGCCATTTGATGCCAAAGACGACGGCGAATCATGATGGAGACATTGGCGCGATGAATCAGGCCGGGCCGCGGCCGTTTGCTACGCACCGCCCGGAACAGCGCCTCGCCTACCAGTTCCTGTGTCATTCCGGGCCCCATCGCGTAGCCCACGATCTCGCACGTGTACAGGTCCTTGATTCCTGCCACGTACAACCACCCCTCATCGGCCGCGATATACGTGATGTCAGTTACCCACGCGGCGTTTTGCCTGTCGGCTTCAAGCTTCTGCTCCAGTAGGTTGGGCGCCACTGGCAGATTATGTGCCGAGCGCTGAGCCGGGCAGCCCGCAAGCGCACGCGTCAGACAGACCGCCGATCGGAGTGATGTGGGCCTTCATCGACAACTACCGCGACAGCTTCGGGGGCGAGCCGGTCTGCAGGTGCTGCGGATCGCGCCGTCGGGCTATTGGCCTTACGCGGCTCAGCGGTCGCCAATCGACAGTTAAAGGCCGACCGATCCAATCGGCATTTGCTGGAGACGTTCCGCGGCATTGTCCACCGGGGCAATATCGTGGAGACCAGTGAGGCGGGCGAGGAATTGCTAGGCCTACTCAGCCGAATCACCGAACACCTCGCCAGGCAGTAGGTCTGCGGACTGTCCCGTCGGTGTTGAATTCCCGCGCCGCGAGTCTTCAAGAATTGCGCCCCACATGGCCAGCGTGCGCACTGCCTTACCGTAGATCTCGCGCCCGAGGGGCGTAGGCAGGCATTTCCCCCGGTATTTCTTGATCAGCGGTGCACACAGGTTGTCTTCCAGCAAGCGGAGCTGGTACCGGATCCTGGAGGGCTGTAGGTTTGCAGCTTTGGCTGCTGAAATTATGTCGCCGTGCTCGACGAAGAGTACCAATGCGTGGAGGCTGATGAGTTTCATTCCAAAAGCTGGCAGATAGGCCCAACGAGAACCCAGAGACGTTGTTGCCAACGGCATACCGCAGGCGCGTCACGAATACCAAGCGCATGAGCCAGCGTGATGATGCTTTCCCGAGTTTTAGTTGTTCCTTCGTAGGGTACAAGAAGTCTCTGAGGCGATCTTGCCATTTGATGCCAAGAATGATTTGGCTGGCTGTTTCAATCGTTGAGCAGGCCAACACGTCACCGTCAAAAAGGACCGGCAGCCCCGAAATGACTGACATGTGCGGCGGCAATGTCATTGTGCGCGGCAGGGCAGTTATCTCCGGAATGTTTGCCGGCGACTTGCTGGTCGACGGGGGAACGGCAGACTGCGCAGCATGGTGAAATGCTCTGTGTACGAAAGCAGCGGCCAGTTCCACGGTGGGCCGACTGCGCAAATCATGGGAAAGCGCATCAGGCGATCCGCGGCAGCGTAAGACCCGGCCTCTGGCCATGGCTTCTGTAGCGCTTGGCATGAAATGCAAAGTCGATGGAATCTGTTGCAAAGCACCGGCACGCGCCCGGTTCTACATTGGTCTCCATACGCGGCGCACCTCGCGCCGCCCTTGACCCAGGAGACCAAAGCTGTGGAAAAAATTGTCCGGATGTACGAGATCGGCGGGCCGGAAGTGCTGCGCTATGAAAGCACTGAAGTGGGCGACCCCGGCCCCGGCCAGGTACGCATCCGCCACGTGGCGGTTGGCCTGAACTATGCCGATACGTATTTCCGCAACGGGACTTACCGCGTGCCACTGCCCTCGGGCATGGGCGTGGAAGCGGCTGGCGTGGTGCAGGCGATCGGACCGGACGTCACCAATGTTGCCGTCGGCGATCGCGTGACCTATACCGGCTTCATCAATACCCTGGGCGCGTACAGCACCTCGCGCCTGGTGCCCGCCGCAGCGCTGATCCGCCTGCCTGAGACGATCAGCTTCGAGACCGCGGCAGCCATGACCATGCGCGGGCTGACCTCGGCTTACCTGATGCGCCGCATCCACGCCTTCAAGGCAGGCGACAGCATCCTGCTGCACGCCGCGGCCGGTGGCGTGGGTCTGATCGTTTCGCAGTGGGCCAAGCTGCTGGGCCTGACCGTGATCGGCACGGTTTCCTCCGAAGCCAAGGCCGAGGTGGCGCGGGCGCACGGCTGCGATCATGTCATCAACTACAGCCATGAAGATGTGGCGGAGCGGGTGCGCGCGCTGACCGATGGCGTCGGCGTGTCGGTGGTGTTCGACAGCGTGGGCAAGTCGACCTTCATGGCATCGCTGGATTCGCTCAAGCGGCGCGGCACCATGGTGTGCGTAGGCACCGCCTCGGGCCCGATTCCTCCGTTCGACCCGGTGCTGCTGGCCATGAAGGGCTCGTTGTTCCTGACACGTCCTGCGCTGGCGGACTACATCGCCGACCCGGCCGAAAAGGCCGAACTGGCCGGCGAACTGTTCGATCACGTCGGCGCGGGCCGTATCCGCATCGAGATCAACCAGCGCTATGCCCTGGAAGATGCGGTGCAGGCACACCAGGACCTGGAGTCGCGCAAGACCACAGGCTCTTCGATCTTCGTCATCTGAGGCAACGCCATGCAAGTCCAACAAACTACCTGCGCGCTTGGCGCCGAACTGAGTGGTGTCGACCTGGCCGATGCGATTCGCGACGACGGCCTGTTTGCCGAAATCCGCGCCTTGCTGCTGAAGCACCGCGTTCTGTTCCTGCGCAACCAGCAGTTCAGCCGCGCCGAACATGTCGCCTTTGCCCGGCGCTTTGGCGAGCTGGAAGACCATCCCGTCGCCGGCAGCGATCCCGAGCACCCGGGCCTGGTCCGCATCTACAAGAACCCGGACCAGCCCAACGACCGCTACGAGAACGCCTGGCACTCCGATGCCACCTGGCGCGAAGCCCCGCAGTTCGGCGCCGTGCTGCGCTGCGTGGAATGCCCGCCAGTTGGCGGCGACACTATGTGGGCCAATATGGCACTCGCCTATGAGCGCCTGCCTGCGTACATCAAGGAGCAGATCGCCGACCTGCGCGCGCGCCACAGCATCGAGGCCTCTTTTGGCGCGGCGATGCCGATCGAGAAGCGCCTGGCGCTGAAGGCCCAGTATCCCGACGCGGAACACCCGGTGGTGCGCACGCACCCGGATACCGGCGAGAAGATCCTCTATGTGAACGCCTTCACCACGCATTTCACCAACTACCACACGCCTGGGCGGGTGCGCTCCGGCCAGGACGCCAATCCGGGCGCGGGCGACCTGCTGCGCTACCTGGTCAGCCAGGCGTATATCCCCGAATACCAGGTGCGCTGGCGCTGGGAACCCAACTGCGTGGCGATCTGGGACAACACCGCCACCCAGCACTACGCCGTGATGGACTATCCGCCTTGCCACCGCAAGATGGAGCGCGCGGGCATTATCGGCAGCAAGCCGTACTGATGGACAAGGCAGGATAAACAATGCAAGACAACCTGATTACGGCCGCACAGTCGGCCTACGCTTACCCGCTGCTGGTCAAGCAGCTCCTGATCAACTCGGTCAGTCTCTACGGCGACCAGGAGATCAGCTATCGCGGCCAGATGCGCTACACCTTCCGCGATTTCCGCGGCCGCATCGGCCAGCTGGCCTCGGCGCTCACCGCGCTCGGTGCCGGGCACGGGACCACCGTGGCGGTGATGGACTGGGACAGCCATCGCTACCTGGAGTGCTACTTCGGCGTACCCATGATGGGCGCAACGCTGTTCACGGTGAACGTGCGGCTGTCGCCCCAGCAGATCCTGTACACGCTGAACGACGCCGGCGCGGACGTCGTGCTGTTCCATCCGGACTTCGCGCCGGTGCTCGAGCAGATCCGCGGCGAGCTGACCTGCAACCCGCGCTTCGTGCTGATGGCCGACGGCCAGGACGCACCGGCGCTAACCTTGCCGCTGGCGGGGGAGTATGAGGCGCTGCTCGACGACGCGTCGCCCGACTTCGAGTTCAGGGACTTCGACGAGAACACCAAGGCCGCGACCTTCTACACCACCGGCACCACCGGCGATCCCAAGGGCGTCTGCTACAGCCACCGCGAAATCGTGCTGCACACGCTGGCATCGGCAACCAGCCTGTGTTCGCCGCGCGAGGGCCAGCGCATGCATCGTGAAGACGTCTATATGCCGATCACGCCGATGTTCCACGTGCTGGCATGGGGCATCCCGTACATTGCCATGATGCTGGGCCTGCGTACCGTACTGCCGGGCCGCTACGCCCCGGATGCGCTGCTGAAGCTGCGCGAGACCGAGAAAGTCACCTTCTCGCACTGCGTGCCGACCATCCTGCAGATGCTGCTGCAGTCCGCGCAGGGCAGCGCGCAGGACCTGTCGGGCTGGAAGATCATCATCGGCGGCTCGGCGCTGCCGCCCGCGCTGTGCGAGGCGGCGCTGGCGCGGGGCATCGACATCTTTGCCGGCTACGGCATGTCCGAGACCGGCCCGATCGTGTCGCTGGCCCAGATTCCGCCGGGTTGTACGCCCAGGGACTGCGCCGAGGAAGTCCGCATGCGCTGCTCGACCGGTCGCCCGGTGACGCTGGTGGACTACCGCATTGTCAGCGAAGACATGCAGGACCTGCCGCGCGACGGCAAGAGCCGCGGCGAGATCGTGCTGCGCGCGCCGTTCCTGACCAAGGGCTATTTCGGCAAGCCGCAAGCGTCGGAAGACCTGTGGTCGGGCGGCTTCCTGCATACCCAGGATGTCGCGGTAATGGGCGAGGACGGCTTCGTGCAGATCGTCGACCGTATCAAGGACGTCATCAAGACCGGCGGCGAATGGGTGTCTTCCATTGAAGTGGAGAACCTGATCACGGAGGTGCCGGGGGTGCAGGAATGCGCCGTGATCGGCGTGCCGGATGCGAAGTGGGGCGAGCGGCCGATGGCCTTCGTGGTGCGCAAGGCGGGCGCCGAAGTCAAGGCCGAGCAGATCCGCGACCAGCTGATGGCGCACGCGGATTCGCGCCGGATCAGCAAGTATGCCGTGCCGGAGGCCGAGCGCATCACCTTCATTGAAGCGATCCCGAAGACCAGTGTCGGCAAGATCAACAAGAAGCAACTGCGCGAAGACGCAGCCTGAAGGGTAGTAAAGGGAATTCGCGGCAGTCCTCGGGCGGGGACTGCCGCTTTTTTTTGCTTTATCGCGGGCAAAAGCAAAGCGCCTCCCGAAGGAGGCGCACAGGCTGCCGGCGTGTGGCCGGGGTCAGGGCTGGATATTGAAGGTCTTTACGATCGCCGCATTGCGCTCAAACTCGGCATTCAGGGACTGGCTCAGTTCCGACAGCGTCTGCACGCGCATCGGCTCGTAGCTCAATGCCTGCATCCGTTCCTGCACCTTGGGCGTTGCCGCCGCCTTGTAAGTGGCGGCCTGGATCTTCTGGGCCAGCTCTGCGGGCACGCGCGCCGAGGCAATCACGCCGACCCAGTTGCTGAACTCCACATCCGGATAACCCAGCTCAGCGAAGGTCGGCACCTGGGGCAGCAGCGGCGAGCGGTTCTTTGAAGCCACCGCATAGGCTTGCAGCTTGCCGGCCTTGATCATCGGCAGCGAGGTCACCATGCCGTCGTACATCAGCGCGATCTGGCCGCCCATCACCTGGGCCAGCGCCGGCGAGGAGCCGGCAAAGGGAACGTGCGCAAGGTCGAGGCCGGCCTTCTGGTTCATGATCACGCCGGCATAGTGGGATGCGGTGCCGGCGCTGTAGGAGGCAAAGCTCAGCTTGCCAGGGTTGGCATGCACGTAGTTCACCAGGCTCTTGAAGTCCTTGGCGGGCAGGGACGGCGCGCCCACCAGCAGCAGGCGCGAGCGTGCCACCGCGGCCACGGGCCGGATATCCTTCATCGTGTTGTACGGCGTCTTGAGCACGTGGGGGACTTCAGTCAGCACATTGGTGGCCGTCACCATGATGGTCTGGCCGTCAGGCGGTGCCTGCAGCATGGCGCTGATGGCGATGCCGCCGCCGGCGCCCGGCTTGTTGTCGACCACGACCGGCTGGCCGAGGTCCTGCGACAGCTGGTCGGCCAGAAGGCGGGCAATCACGTCCATGGTGCCGCCGGCAGGGGCCGGCACCAGCATGCGTACGGGCTTGTTGGTCCACGCCATGGCCGAGGGCATGGACAGGGCCATGACGGCGCTGACGGCGGCTAAGGCGGCGTGGCGTAGGCGAAAAAGGGCAGGGCGTTGAGGCATCTGTGTCTCCGTTGAAAGTCTAGGGTATGGATACGCCCATGCCAGCCTTCTTGTCGGGGGCAGTTACACGGGATATTGCAGAAAAATCGAGGCGTGGGCGCAGTGCCGCCGTCGCCAGGGTGTTCAGGCGGTGGCCCGGGTGGCGCGCTGCTTCGCGCGCGCCAGCGTGTGCAGCATGGCTTCCAGCAGCGCGGCGGGAGGCCGCGCGCCAGACACGCTGCGGGTGCCGTCGAAGATATAGTGCGGCACGCCTAGTCCGGCCCGCAAGACCGGTTCTTGCGGGCCGCCGAGTGACGGCAGCCAGTCCAGGTCACGGTGTGCATCCGCATCGGGTTGAGCCGGGACCTGATCCGGAATCGCGACGCCGCAGGTCGCGGCGGCCCGCCGCAGCACGCGCGGATCACCGATGTTCTCGGCGCGCAGGAAGTAACGCGTGAACAGCTCGTCGATCAGCGCAGCGGCCGCGTCTGCCCCCGCCTGTTGCCGGGCAAGGCGTACCAGGCGATGGGCCAGCAGGGTGTTCGGGAAGGTCTCGATGCGATCCAGTGCCAGGGTGAGGCCGGCATCTTGTGCCGCGGCACAGACCTGTGCCTGGCGTACCGCCACTGCCTGGGGGCTGCCCAGGCGTGCCACATAGAAGTCGCGGTAGGGCAGGCCGGCCGGCGGCATGGCCGGAATCAGCGGATAAGAACGCCATTCCACCTGCACGGCGACGTCCGGACGCTCCCTCCCGAGCAAGGCGATGGCGCTTTCCAGGTGCTTCTTGCCGATCAGGCACCAGGGACAGATCAGGTCGAAATGGGCCTCGACCGAAAGCGTGGACGGATGGTTCATGGCAGCAGCTTCAAGACGCCAGCCGGCGAGCCCGGTGCAGGCCGCAGCAGGCTGTGGAATATCAGGGGGTAGGCGCCGGGGCGCGGCTGCGCCACGACTGGCGCGCCGGCAGCGAAGCCATGACCTCGGCGCGCTCTGCGTCGGTCATCTGCGCCCAGCGGCCGATCTCGACCGCAGTCCTGCCGCAGCCCTGGCAATACTTGCCAGCGAGGTCCATGCGGCAGATGTTCAGGCACGGATTGATGACGGAGAGGGGCGGGTTCATGGCTTGCAAGGTAAGTTGGACGACGGTGCGGCGGCAGGCGCTTGCGCCCGCTGCCGCACCGGTGCGCGCGTCAGGCCGCGCGCAGGGGCAGGTTCTTCTGGCCGGCCTTGCGGTTCGGCGCCATGCCGTGCGCGGCCAGGGTTTCGTCGGCGCTGTCATACCAGGTGCCGATGCGGTAGATCTCGCGGGCTTCCTTGCCCGAGGCGATCTCGCGGCCCAGTTCCTTGGCCACGCGCACGCACTGCTCGATCTGCTGCACCGAGGTCATGCGCTTGCCATGCTGGTCGATGATGGTGTCTTCGATGCCGCAGCGCGGGTGCAGGCCCATCGACATCGCCATCATGTTGAACGGCAGCACGTTCTTCAGCAGCGACTCGGCGGTCAGCGTGCAGCCGTCCGGAGCGCGGTGCACGAAGTTGAAGAAGTTGAACGGGTTGGGACCGTCAAAGCCGCCGCCGATGCCGATCCAGGTCAGGTTCAGCGGGCCCTTGTAGTGGCCTGCGCGCACCATGCGCTCCAGCGTTTCCATGGCATGGATGCCGGTGAGCTGGAAGTGCGGCTGGATGCCTGCGTTGCTCAGGCGGCGCAGGTGCTCTTCCACCCAGCCCGGGCCGGCCGGCACCGTCATTTCGCGGTAGGCAGCCTGGTAGGCGGGATGCTCCAGCGAGGTACCCTTCAGGTATTCGGGGTACAGCAGCTCCATGATGTTCATCTGCGTGGTGTTGATCGCCACGGTCACCTGGTCCGGCTTCGGGTCCAGTTCAGCCAGCATGTGGCGGGTATCGTCCGACAGCCACTTGGCCGCCTGACCGTCGTCTTCCGGCGCGAAGGAGATGGATCCGCCCACCTGGATGATCATGTCCGGCACCGCGGCGCGCACGCCGGCGATCAGTTCGTTGAACTTGGACAGGCGCTTGGAGCCCTTGCCGTCCAGTTCGCGCACGTGCAGGTGCAGCACGGTGGCGCCGGCGTTGTAGCAATCCACGGCCTTCTGGATTTGATCTTCCATCGTCACCGGAATATCTTCCGGGAAATCCGCGGGCATCCACTCGGGGCCGTACGGCGCCACGGTGATGACCACCTTGTCCTGGTTTTCGGGGTGCAGGGAATCGTCGAGGAATTGCACAGTTGCTCCTGGTATGTTGTGGGCGGACCGCCTGGATTTCCGCCTGCCGTCGGCACCTGACGGTCGCGTTTGCGGTATCAAGTTCAGTGGCTGAAGTATCGTGTATCGGCACGCGGCGATTTGACGATCCGGGACGATCGATTTACATTTCGGGACAGTCAGGGAAAACGCGATGTCCTACTACCTTCGCAGCGCCAGCCTCACCAATTTCGTGGAAGTCGCCCGCGCGGTGGGGCTCGATCCACACCAGCAACTGCGTGCGGCCAAGATCAGCCGCGACGTGCTGCTCGATCCCGATATCCGCATTCCGGCGGGGCTGGTGGGCCGCTTGCTGGATGCTTCCGCGCGCGCCTCGCAAGTGGACGACTTCGGCCTGCGCATGGCCGAGCTGCGCCAGTTCTCCAACCTCGGGCCGCTGGCCTTCGTGGTGCGCGAGCAGCCGACGCTGCGCCGGGCGCTGGAGTCGATGGTGCTGTACATGGGCCTGCAGAACGAGGCGCTCGCCATGCGCATGGAAGAGGTCGAAGGCCTGGTGATGATCCGCCTGCAGCTCCTGAGCGAGCAGCCCGGCACGCTGCGCCAGGCCACTGACCTGGCCGTCGGGGTGATGTACCGCATGCTCAGCCTGTTTCTCGGGTCGACATGGCGGCCGCGCGGGATCTGTTTCACGCATGCCGCGCCGTCCAATCTGGCGACGTTTACGCGCGTGTTCGGCATACCGGCGCTGTTCAACCAGGACTTTGACGGCATCGTCTGCGTGGCGTCGGACCTGGATGCGCCGTTGCCTTCCTATGACCCGGTGATGGCCGGGCAGGTCAAGCGCTACCTCGGCACCTTGCTCGCGCAGGCGAACAGCACCATGCCGGACAAAGTACGCAAGCTTGTCTACGTGCTGCTGCCAACCGGCATGTGCTCGGTCGATCGCGTGGCCCAGCACCTTGGCGTGGATCGCCGGACGGTGCACCGGCGCCTGCTGCAGGAGGACACCACGTATTCGGAGATCCTCAATGAGGCTCGCGCCGGTCTGGTGATCGGCTATATCGAAAACCCGGAGCGGCCGCTTTCGGAAGTGGCCACGCTGCTGGGATTTTCTTCGCTGAGTGCGTTTTCGCGCTGGTTCAGCGGGCAGTTCGGCTGCAGCGTGTCGAAGTGGCGCAAGCAGCAGCAGGCGCAGGAGCGTGTGACGGACATCGCGGAGCCGGCGCAAGGACTGCTCTAGGCATCGATCCGCATTTCCATCGCGCACACGCTGTGACAGAATGCGCCGTCACCTTCTCTCCGGCATGCACTGCCTGCGCCCCGCGTGAACGGCCTGTCCGCTACCGTCCCAATCTCTGTCGTCAATGGCTTCCTGGCCGGCGCCGATCCCATGGCGATCGCGCGGCTGGCCGAGTGCTCAGGCATTGCCGGTGAGTTGCTGGTCGAGCCGGCCGCACGCGTTACGCAGGAACAGTTTTCTACGCTGTACCGCCTGCTCGCCAAGGAGGCCGACGATGAAATGCCGGGCATCTTCAGCCGGCCGCTGCGCAATGGCACGCTCAAGTACCTGTGCCTGAGCTTGCTGGATGCGCCAAGGCTGGAGGTGGCGCTGCATCGCTTCGGCCAGTTCTTCCACCTGATCCTCGATGACTTCCGCATCGAGTCGCGGCGCGATGGTGGGTCTGGCTATGTGGAGCTGGTAGACAACCCGGCCGGCCCCGCCGTCAGCGTGCTGGGGCGGGAACTGATGCTGAAGCTCGTGCATGGCGTGGCGTCGTGGCTGATCCGCCAGAAGATCCCGCTGCAGGCAGTGGAATTCCAGTTTCCTCACTCGCCGCTGGCCGGCGACCATCTCTACCTGTTTCCGGGCCCGGTGCATTTCGGTTGCGCCCAAAACCGCATCGGCTTCGATGCGGCTTACCTGGACATGCCGGTGCGCCAGCGCAAGCCGGATCTGGAGAAGTTCCTGTCGCGCGCGCCCGAGGACTGGATCTTCGTTTCCTTTGCCGAGCAGATGAGCTCCCACCGGGTCAGGCAATACGTGGCCGAGTGCCTGCCGGTGTCGCCCACCATCGAGGCGGTGGCCCATGCGTTGCACTGTTCGGTGCGCACGCTGTGCCGCCGCCTGTCGGCGGAAGGCACTTCCTTCCAGGCGATCAAGGACGACGTGCGGCGCGATATCGCCATCCAGCGCCTGACGCGCTCCGAGGATCCCATCGCGGCCATTGCCTTCGATGTGGGCTTCGACAATCCCACCGCATTCCATCGCGCCTTCCGCCACTGGACCGGCAGCACCCCCAACGCCTACCGCCGCGCGCTATAGGCCCGCCTGCACGGCTGGCAAAGCTGGCCGGCGACTGACAAATCTGGCCACATTACTTGGCTCTTGCGACGCACGGCGGGCGCGCAGGGCTGCTGCCGCGCAAAGCGGCAGGATTTGTCAGTGAATGGGCAGGTTTGGGTATCCGCCTTTGTGCGTGCCGCTACTACGATCGGCACGTAACGTTGCAGTGCCACCGGTTAGTGAATCGGATGCCGGCGCTGTGAACATCGCACAGAGGCCGAGAATGAGCTACACCGCACCTACCAAGGACATCCTGTTTGTCATCCGTGAACTGGCCGGACTGACAAAGATTGCCAGCCTGCCTGGCTATGAAGACGCTACCCCCGACACCATCGAAGCCGTGATCGGCGAGGCCGCGAAGTTTCACGGCGAGGTGATCGCTCCCCTCAACGTCGCCGGCGACAAGCAACCCAGCAGCTGGCATGACGGCGAAGTCAGGACCACCCCCGGCTTCGCGGAAGCGTTCCGCCAGTTCGGCGAGGGCGGCTGGCAGGGCATCGTGCACCCGGTCGAGTTTGGTGGCCAGGGCCTGCCCAAGCTGGTCGGCACGCCGTGCATGGAAATGATGAACGCGGCCAACCTGTCGTTCGCGCTGTGCGCCATGCTGACCGACGGCGCGATCGAAGCGCTGCTCACCGCTGGCTCCGACGAGCTGAAGCAGCGCTTCCTGCCGCGCCTGATCGCCGGCGAGTGGACCGGCACCATGAATCTGACCGAGCCCCAGGCCGGTTCCGACCTGGCGCTGCTGCGCACGCGCGCCGAGCCGCGGGCTGACGGCAGCTACAAGGTGTTCGGCACCAAGATCTTCATCACCTACGGCGAGCATGACATGGCGGACAACATCGTCCACCTGGTGCTGGCGCGCACGCCGGGCGCGCCCGAGGGCGTGAAGGGCATCTCGCTGTTCGTGGTGCCGAAGTTCCTGGTCAACGACGACGGCTCGCTGGGGACGCGCAATGACGTGCAGTGCGTGTCGATCGAACACAAGCTCGGCATCAAGGCCAGCCCGACCGCGGTGCTGCAGTTTGGCGACCATGGCGGTGCCATCGGTTACCTGGTCGGCGAGGAGAACCGCGGCCTGGAGTACATGTTCGTGATGATGAACGCCGCGCGCTTCGGCGTGGGCGTGCAGGGTATTGCCATCTCCGACCGTGCCTACCAGCTGGCGGTGGCCTATGCGAAGGATCGCGTGCAAAGCCGCCCGGTTGATGGCTCGTCGCGCGAGGCGGTGGCCATCATCCATCACCCCGACGTGCGCCGCATGCTGACCGAGATGCGCGCGCTGACCGAAGGCGCGCGTGCGCTGTCGCTGGTGGCGGCTGCGTACTCGGATCTTGCCCACCACGCACCGGATGCCTATACGCGGGCGCAGTTCAAGTCGGCCTACGAGTTCCTGGTGCCCGTCATCAAGGGCTGGAGCACGGAGATGTCGCTGGACGTGACCAGCCTGGGCGTGCAGGTGCACGGCGGCATGGGCTTTATCGAGGAGACCGGTGCCGCCCAGCACTTCCGCGACGCGCGCATCCTGCCGATCTACGAGGGCACTACCGCCATCCAGGCCAACGACCTGGTGGGCCGCAAGACTGTGCGCGATGGCGGCCTGGCCGCGCGCGCCATCCTGGCCGAAGTCGACCAGACCATCGATGCGCTCAGGGACTGCGCCGGTAGCGGCGCGGATGCGGCATGCAGCGCCATGTTCGTGCAACTCGGCTACGCGCGCATGGCGCTGGGCCGGGCCGTCGACTTTGTGCTGGAGAACGCGGCCAAGGAGCCGAACGCGGTGTTTGGCGCAAGCGTTGCCTACCTCAAGCTGGCCGGCATCGTGCTGACGGGCTGGCAGATGGCACGCGCGCTGGTCGTCGCGACGCACAAGCGCAGCGAGGACGAAGCGTTCTACGCCGCCAAGATCGCCACCGCTGAGTTCTTCGCCAAGCAGATCCTGCCGCGCGCCACGGCGCTGGAAGCGGCCATTACCGGTGCGTCGAGCGAGGACGGTTTCCTGAACCTGGACGAATCCCGGTTTTGAAACCCAAACCGTGGCGCAACGCGGCACGGGCAAAAAGATCAATCAATGCAGGAGGCCGTATGGCAATCGAAAACTACCGCATGGCGACGCTCAACGCGTTCGTCGGCAAGGAACTGGGCGTGTCCGACTGGGTGGAAGTGGACCAGGCGCGCATCGACGCATTCGCGCAATGCACCAACGATAAGCAGTGGATCCACGTTGACGTGGAGCGTGCCGGCAAGGAAAGCCCGTTCGGCGGCACCATCGCCCACGGCTACCTGACGCTGTCGCTGGTGGCAGGCCAAATGCAAGAGATGGGCGTGATCCCGGCCGATGCCAGCGCCGCAGTCAACTACGGACTGGAAAAGACGCGCTTCCTGGCGCCGGTGAAGGCGGGCTCGCGCGTGCGCAATCGCGTCAGCCTGCTGGCTGCAGACAACAAGGGCGGCGGCCGCGTGCTGCTGCGCACGGAAAACACGATCGAGATCGAAGGCGAGGCCAGGCCCGCGCTGGTGGCGGAAGCCGTGGCGCTGCTGGTCGCCTGAAGCACTGAGCAAGACAGTAGTAGCAAGGAATAAGGCGGGAGACGCAGGATGACGAGGGTCAGCAGTACGAGAGAGCAGGGCAGCAAGGGCGGCAGGGCCGGCAGGGCGAAGGTCGTTATGGCCAAGATCGATAGCGCCAAGGTCGATAGGGACGATAGTGTGGATCAGGCTGCAGCCGTGAGCGCGGCCACCGCGGTGGCGTCCATCGAACGCATGCCGGACATGATGGCCGGCCCCAACCCCTTCGTGGGCCTGCGTCTGGAAGACCTGGTCAGCACCGCGCAGCAGATCGGCGCGCAGTGCCTGCAGGAGCCGGTGCTGGTGCTGGAGCAGCAGGTGCAGCTGGCGCAGGACCTGGTCAGCGTGCTGTACGGCTCGGCCCCGTTGCCGTCGGCGCGCGACCGGCGCTTTGGCGACCCGGCCTGGCAGGACAACCCGCTGTACCGCATGTCGCTGCAGGGCTACGAGACCTGGCGCAATTCCATCAGCGGCTTTGTCCGGCGCTCGGTCATGGACGAGCGCAGCAAGCACCGCGCGGAGTACTTCACCTCGCTGGTGGCCGATGCGCTGGCACCGACCAACACGCTGCTGGGCAACCCGGCGGCGCTCAGGAAAACTGTGGAGTCAGGCGGCATGAACCTGATCAGCGGGTTGACCAACCTGGTCACCGACACCCTGACCAACCGCGGCATGCCTGCCCAGGTGGACAAGGAAGCGTTCAGTGTTGGCAAGAACCTGGCCACCACGCCAGGCGTGGTGGTGTTCCGCAACGATGTGCTGGAACTGATCCAGTACGCGCCGTCCACCGAGAAGGTGCACGCGCGGCCGCAGCTCATCGTGCCGCCGCAGGTCAACAAGTTCTACGTGTTCGACCTGGCGCAGGGCAAGAGCATGGTGGAGTACCTGCTGGCCCAGGAACTGCAGGTATTCATCGTGAGCTGGCGCAACCCCACGGCAGCGCATCGCGACTGGGATATGGATACCTATGTCCGCGCGCTGATCGAAGCCATCCACGCCATCCGCGACATCACCGGCAGCCCTGACGTGAACCTGCACGGCGCCTGCTCGGGCGCGATGACGATGTCGGCGCTGATGGGCTACTGCGCCGCGAGCGGCCAGAAGCTGGTGCATGCGGCCACGCTGATGGTGTCGGTGTTCGGGCTGGATGCCCAGTCCCAGCTTGGCCTGTTCAGCACGCCCGAAGCCGTCACGGCCGCCCGGCAGGGCAGCCAGGCGCGCGGCGTGCTCGACGGCGAGGAGCTGGGTCGGGTCTTTGCCTGGCTGCGCCCCAATGACCTGGTGTGGAACTACTGGGTCAACAACTACCTGCTGGGCAATGCGCCGCCGGCCTTCGATGTCCTCTACTGGAACAACGACACCACGCGGCTGCCGGCCGGCCTGCATGGCCAGTTCCTCGACATGCTCACACTGAACCAGCTGGCCACGCCGCGCACGCTGCGCGTGCTGGGCCACGCCATCGACCTGTCCGAAGTCCAGTGCGACAAATACGTGCTGGCCGGCATGACCGACCACATCACGCCGTGGAAGGCCGTGTACCGCTCGGTGCGCGCCTTTGGCGGACGCACGGAGTTCGTGCTCAGCTCCAGCGGGCATGTCCAGAGCCTGATCAACCCGCCCGGCAACCCCAAGGCGAAGTTCTTCCGCAACGACGCCACCGAGGCGGACCCGGAGGCGTGGCTGGAAGGCGCCACGGCCACCCAGGACTCGTGGTGGCAGCACTGGAGCCAGTGGCTGAAGAAGCGCTCCGGGCCGAAGTGCAATGCACCGGCCAGCCCCGGCAGCCTGGAATACGCGCCTTGCGGCGAGGCCCCTGGCCTTTACGTGTCTGAAGCGTAGTCCACCGGCCCCACGGGGCCATCGTTTTCTACAACCCAACCTGTCAGGAGAAATAAAGATGGAATCGACCAACACCACGGGCACGTCGTCCGCACACACCGCCCCGCACAAGAAGCTGTTTGACTTCGTCAAGCAGAACCGCCTGGACCCGGCGGCTATCCTCGAATCGCGCCGCAAGGACATCGAGGCCCTGGCCGGCGTGAATATCGCGCTGCTGGCCGGCCTGCAGTCGCTGGTGCGCCAGCAGGGCGAATACCTCTGCGAGACCGCCGCCGACCTGCAGGCGCTGGCCCGTGGCGGCAAGGATGCCGACGGCCAGGCGGCCAAGGTCTCTGAAGTGCTGCCGCGCTCGCTGCACAAGGCCGTGAACGGCCTGCGCGGCCTGACCGACACCGTGTACAAGACCCAGGCCGACAGCATTGCCGCAGTAGGCCGGCGCATCGCCGAGAACGTCGAGGAAGTGAAGGGCATCCTGCGACCCAGGCAGTAAGCACCGGGGGCACGGCCGCGATCGCAGCGATCGTGGCCGTGCCTTCGCGCCAACGACTCCAGGACAGCTTGATGACAATAAGCAATGCCGGCATCAGGGCCGGCCACATGCAGGTCCAGACGGTAGATCTGGACGGGCAGCAACTCAGGGTCGGCATCCGGCCCGGCACCGACGCGGGTCCGCCGCTGCTCATCTTCAACGGCATCGGCGCCAATCTCGAACTGATCGAGCCCTTCGTCGATGCGCTGGCGGGCGTGGAAGTCATCATCTTCGACGTTCCCGGCGCCGGCGGCTCCCCCGCGCCGCTGATGCCTTACCGCTTCTCCAACCTTTGCGTGCTTGCCGACAGGCTGCTGTCGCACCTTGGCTATGCGGGCCAGGTCGATACGCTCGGCGTGTCGTGGGGTGGTGCGCTCGCGCAGGAATTCGCACGGCTCTGTCCGCAGCGTTGCCGCCGCCTGGTGCTGGCGGCAACGTCGCCCGGCGTGATCATGGTGCCGGGCAGGCTGTCGGTGCTGTCGAAGATGATCGGCGTGCGCCGCTACAGCGATCCGGAGTACCTGCGACGCGTTGGCGCCGACCTCTACGGCGGCGCCTTCCGCGACGATCCTGCACTGCTCGACGAACATGGACGGCACATGCAACGGCCACGGGGACGTGGCTACCTCTACCAGCTGCTGGCGGCCTGGGGCTGGAGCAGCCTGCCGTGGCTGGGCGCGGTCAGGCAGCCCACGCTGGTGATGCACGGCGCCGACGATCCCATCGTGCCGCTGGTCAATGCCAGGATCCTCGCCGCCCGCATCCCCAATGCGGAACTGCACGTACTCGACGACGGGCATCTCTTCCTCGTGACCGGCGCGGAGAACACCGCGCGCGTCGTCGGCGCCTTCCTGCGCCGCTAGACCCTTGCTCAAGCTGCGGCACGTCCGCGGCTTTTTCCTTTTACTCCTCGCAAAAAAACGGCCGCTCGGGAAAATCCCCGGGCGGCCGCTAACGAGCAAGGTGCTCGGTGTCGATCCGATGACTGGAGCGACCGGTCAGAACTTGTGGCGAATGCCGACGGCCACGCCGAACATATTGCCCTGCCCGTTGGCCAGCGCGTAGCTGTTGCCCAGCGACAGGCTGTTGGCGTAGATCGTTGCCAGCGACTCGAGCATCAGGCCGGCGTTCTTCGCATAGGCAGTGCTCAGGTAGACGTCGGTGCGCTTGGAGAATGCATAGTTGGCCACGAAGGCGACCTGCCACGGATTGGCGACGTTGGTATTGCCAAACAGGCTCTTGACGTCGTCGTAGTTGTATTCCAGCGTCAGGCCGATGGCCGGCGTGACCTGGTAGTTGGCGCCGATCCAGTAGAAGTCATCGCGCTGGATCACGACATCCGCCGCGTTCTTGTTCTGGCCCCAGCGGTAACCGCCCATGATCTTGGCCGGCCCGAAGGTGTAGCTTGCGCCCACCACGGCCTTCTTCGCGGTGCCATTGCTGGTGCCGATGGTCGGGTTCCACTGGTCGTAGCCAACAGTCACGCCAAACGGACCGCCCTGGTACGCCACTGCGGCGCCATAGGCCGTATCGCGGCGGAACTGGCCCGGGACTTCGCCGTTGCCACCGATTGGCGTGGCGACGCCCACGGTTGCCGGCAAGGCCAGGCCAGTGCCGAACGACCAGTGCGCCAGCGCGGTGACCGGGCCGAACTTGCCGGTGTACTTGACCGTGTTGTCCTCACGGAAGTTCGGGCCGGACTGCAGCACCACCGGTTCGTATTGCGTGGCATAGGCCGTGGGCGAGAAATTGGCCAGTGCCTCGAACATCGAGGTGTACTGGCGGCCCAGGCTGACCATGCCGATGCCGGGCTTCTGCACGCCCACGTACGCCTGGCGCCCGAACAGCCTGCCGCTTTGCTGCGAGGTGCCGCTGTCGACGTTGAAGCCGCTTTCCAGCACGAACAGCGCCTGCAGTCCGCCACCGAGGTCCTCGCTGCCGCGAAGGCCCCAGCGCGAGCCGGAGACGCCGCCGGAGTTCATGCGGTAGACGTCGTTGGCCGGGCCGCGGTTGAACTGGTTGGCGGCAGTCGGGACCGCGCCGACGTGATTGGCATACTCCACGTTGATGTCCGCCACGCCGTACAGCGTAACGTTCGACTGGGCGAAGGCGCCCCCCGAACAGGCGAGCAGCGCGGCCGCGGCCATGCTCCTGAGCTTCATTGGTATTTCTCCTCTTTTCCTTTGGTTGCGATGCGGATGAATCCGTCTCTGTGAGTACTACGGGTACTGCAATCTCTGTGGCGGCGTTGCGCTACGCGAAGGCTATTGCGGCTCAGTTCGCGCGCAGCAGCTTTTCCAGCAACTCGGTCGCGCGCGGCCACGGGCCATATCCGGCCGCCGGGTTCAGGTGGCCGACTTCGCCGAGGTCGACCAGGCGGCTGCCCCAGTGGCTGGCCATCTGCGCGGCGCGCTCATAGCTGGCCAGCGGATCGTTGCGGCTGGCGGCGAGGAGGCTGGGGAAGGGCAGTTGTGCCCGGGGCACGGGCAGCCAGCCGTTCCCGGCCAGCGTGGCGTGGTCCGGATAGCCGGCCGGCATCGGCGTTTCAAGATCAGCAGGCGTGGCCAGCAGCGCGCCGCGGATCTTGCGGTGGTGCTGCGCGGCCCAATGCACGGTGATCATCACGCCGGCGCTATGCGCCACCAGCACCACCGGGCCGTCGATATCGGCCAGGGCAGCGTCCAGCGCGGTCACGCGGGCATCACGGCTGAGCTTGTCGTGCTCCAGCGGCGACACCGAACGGGCGTTCGGCAGCTCGGCCTGGAGCAGGGTCTGCCAGTGCTCCGCCACGTGATCGCGCAGGCCTGGAACCATCAGGAAGGTGGTATCAGCGGGAAGGTTCATCGGTATTTCGGGTAGTAAGTCAGAGAATCAGGCGTTGCTCGCGTGTGCCTCACGCTGGCGTTCCATGCGAAGCAGGTCGACCGAGTAGGTGCGGCGCCCGACCAGGAAGCACACCGCGGCCGGCACACCGGCCAGCGGGATCACCTGGAGCGCGCCCAGCAAGCCGATGCGGTCGGCAATCAGGCCGGTGACGAAGGGACCGGGCGCGAGGCCCAGCAGGTTGTTTGCCAGCGTCAGCGTGGCAAACGCGGTGGCATGGATGGCCGGGTGGGTCAGGTTAGCCACCACGGCACTGGCCGGGCCGGCCGTGCCACCGACAAACAGCATGCCGGCACCGATCAGCACCAGCTGCGCAGTGCCCGCGGGCAAGTGGAACGCAGTGAGCAGCAGCGCGCAGCAGGTCACGCTGTAGGAAACCGCCATCAGCCACTTGCGCCGGGGCGCGTTGCGGGCCGCCCAGTCGGTCAGCGCGCCGCACAGGATCATGCCTGCGCCAGCCGCCAGCACGAAGGCCGCAGCGGTCACGCCCGCACGATCCGTCGCCATGCCGTAGTAGCGCGACAGGTAGCTCGGCATCCAGGTAAGCAGGGCGCCCATGACCAGCAACTGCAACGCACTGCCCACATAAGCACAGAGGATCGAACGCGCCGAGAAGAGGGCGGACAGCAGCGGGCGCAGCGACACGGTCTCGTGCCGGGGGGCACTTTCCGCTTCCTCGCCCAGCGCACGGCGCTGTGCCTGCAGGCGCGGCTCGGTAATGAAGAGGCGATAGAACGCCACCAGTACCAGACCGAAGATCGCCATGCCGGCAAACGCCCAGCGCCAGCCAAACAGTGCCGACAGGGCACCGCCCAGCCCCATGCCCAGCACCGAGCCAAACGCGCCGCCAGCGATAAACGCCGAGCTCAGGCTGGCACGCAGGTGGCGCGGGAACACTGACAGCACCACGGCGATGCCGACGCTGCCATAAGCCGCTTCGCCAATCCCCACGCACAGCCGCGCCACGAACATCTGCCCGAAATTGTTGGCCAGCGCGCAGCCCAGCGTAGCCAGGCTCCATAGCGCTGCCATCAGGATCAGGCTCCTGACCCGGCCCCAGCGGTCGGCCAGGATGGACAGCGGAAACGTCAGCAGGCCAACCATCAAGGCCACGATCCCGCCCAGCGCACCGAGCTCGGTGTCGCTCAGCGACCATTCCACCTTCAGCAGCGGAAAGACGGCGTTGAGCACCTGCCGGGACATGTAGTCCGACAGCAACAAGCCAAAGCTCAGCGCAAAGACGAGCCAGGCGTAAGAACGCGACGAACTCGCACCGGCCGCGCCGGCTGAGATGGGGGAATGCGTGGTGGTTTGCCCGAGCATGAACAGCCTTTTCCTGGATGCGCTTGACTGTGTCATGGCCACGCATGCAGGGGACAAAACCCTCCTTTCAAACGCTGGCCACAGTCCTGTCGCGACCGGCGAAGTATCTAGGATTGGCTATCAACAGTTTGACTAGCGGAGACAACTTGTTTGCATTGTGGGACAGTCGGGGAAAACGAGGAGTGGGTTGGGCGGGGGGTGGCTCCGAAGATGAGGCGCGCGAGCAGCTTTTCGGCCAGCGTCGGGCCGAAGTCGGCGTAGCTGTCGCGGATCAGGCCGCGGACGCGGGATTCGAGCCCGGGCGGGAGCTGGCGATGACCAGGAGCGCCTTGGCGACGATTCTGTAAGCCTGGAGCGCCTTCATCCTGATACCGGCGCAGCACGCGCAGCGTCTGGCGTGGACTCAAGCCCAGCCGAGCCGCTGCAATGCCTGTCTTCAGGTGACCGTCTGCCAGGGCCTGCAAGACCTTGAGCCGGTCCAATTGGCGCATCGTCATGGTGATCGTGTCCGGTCGCATGGCGGCTCCCTGGCAGGCTGCGGCCGTACAGGGTACCTTGCCAAAACTCGGACATTTGAGCTTAGCCAGAACCGGACATTACCGCTTAGCCGCTACACTCGATGTCCAGCCGGATTCAAATGTCCGCTAGTTAGCCAGATCAG
>NZ_JFJW01000021.1:37404-49420 GCF_000611125.1 Cupriavidus sp. SK-4 | reverse complement strand
TGTGGATCTGCCGCCGTGTCGACATCGCCCGGCATTGGGCGCAGGTGCATCCGTTCGAAGCCGCCGGTGGTGCCGCAGCCGTGGGCACGATGCGCGAGGAAGTTGCTCCGGCCTGACAAATGCCGTCCATGTCGCCATATTTGTGTACGATATAGCCGTCTTTCGTCGCCATTTCCGGCGACAGGCTGAATGTCCGTCCCCTGATATGGCAACCACATCGAAGAAGGCGGCGCCCGGCGCGGCAGCAAAAACGCCGCGCCGGCCCGCGTCCAAGGCAACACTGAAAACGGCACCCAAGGCCGCCGCCAATGCCGCGCCGGAGGAAAGTGCCGGCCCGGAGGCCGCCGCCAGCGAGGCTTCCGCCACCGAGGCGATCTACCTCAGCCTGCTGACCGCGATCATGGAGCACCGCCTGCTGGCCGGCACCAAGCTGGTCGAGGAACGGCTGTGCGAAGTGACCGGCGCCAGCCGGGCCCGCATCCGCCAGGTCTTCGCACGCCTGGCGCATGAGAAGCTGGTCACGCTGGTGCCCAACCGCGGCGCCTTTGTCTCCAGCCCCACGGTGGACGAGGCGCGCGAGGTGTTCCAGGCGCGCCGCGTGGTCGAGCCCGCGCTGGCGGCCGAACTGGCCCAGCGTGCCACGCCGGCCAAGGTCCGCAGCCTGCGCCGCCATGCGATGGAAGAAGACAACGCGCGCGGCCGCGGCGACCGCGCCGCGATGATCCGCCTGTCGGGGGAATTCCATATCCTGCTGGCCGAGATGGCCGGCAATGCCATCCTCGAAAAGCTGATCCGCGAGATGGTGTCGCTGACCTGCCTGATCATCACGCTGTACGACCGCCCCGGCGCGCCGGCCTGCGCCGAGCATGAGCACCGCCAACTCATCGACGCGATCGAGCAGCGCGACGCCGCGCGCGCCAACGCGCTGATGGCGGAACACCTGGAACACATCGAGGGTTCGCTCGATCTGAGCGTGCCCGACAGCGGCGCGCCGGACTTCTACAGCATCTTCAGCAAGGGTTGAAGCATGGTGTGGGGGCCCCGTGACTGGCATTGCACTCCGCGCCCGGCAGCCTAGACTGGCTGCATAACAACGCGTGCAATGCGCCGCAGGAGGTGCCTGATGAATGCTTCCGAGCCAGCGGCTGCGCCCAGGCCTGCGCCGCAACTGGTGCCCAACGGCTACCGCCAGGGCATCATCACCGCGATCACAGTGCTGCTGGGCTTCTCGCTGGCGTTCTGGCGCTTCTGGGGCTTCGAGAGCCCTGGCCATTGGAGCCTGCGCGCACTGTTCGCCGCGGCTGGCCGTGGCCATGATCGACGCGGCACTCGGCCCCTAGGCCGCCCGGCAGTCACGCTATTCGGCCCGGGAACGAACCTGCGCCTGCCCCTGGCTGGCGTCGCAGATAGCGCACCTGCAGCACCGCCCCCGCCAGGAATACCAGGAACAGCACGCCGACGATCGCCTTCAGTTCCGGCGCTTCCGCATTGGCAAATACCGGATTGCCCACCGGCAGGCGCGTGCCGGTCTCGGTCAGGCCCGGGATGAAGTGGAAGAACACCGTCAGCGACAGCGACACCACCTCCACGTAGCGGCTCATGCGCCCGAACGCACCGCGTGCCGCGTAGACAGCGACGGCCAGCACCAGCAGCGTGACGATGCCCAGCACATGGGGCTTGCCGAATCCGCCGTGCTGGAAGATGCCAAACCCGGTCAGGCAGCTCAGCACGGTGCCGATGACATAGGCCAGTCCAAGCCGGGTATGCAGGCGCACCATGCCGGTGCTCGAGAGCGCCACCAGGCCGCAGGCCAGTGCCGCCAGACTGATCAGAGTATGGATGATGCCAAGCTGCGTGAGTCCGAGCATGATGGTGCCTCCAGGCGGGTGGGTGCAGCAATGGATCTGGACAGGCGTGGCGGCGCGCAAGGCAAGGCGAGTTGCGTGGGGGCGACGAGCCGCAACAGCAAGCCTTCATGTAAGGCGAAGCTTGCGGGGATTGCAAGGATGGCGGCAGCCGCGGGGCGCCTGCCCTTGCCGATGTCAGAGCATCGGGGCACCGGCCCTTGCGGACTGCGCCATGGCCTGGCGCGCAACCGCGATCCCGGCCCTGCCGCGTCCGTGCGATCCCTGCAGGCGACGCAGCGCCGCAGCGGCGCCTGCTTCGATCACCACGCACAGCACGAAGTAGAGCAGCGCAACCGCTGCGAACACTTCCGCCGCATAGCCCATGCTGCGGCCATTGACCTGCGTGGCCAGCGTCGACAGCTCACTGACGCCGACGATATAAGCCAGCGACGTATCCTTGGTCAGCGCCACCCAGGTATTCGCCAGGGACGGCAGCATGGCGCGCAACGCCTGCGGCAGCACCACATGCCAGAGTGCCTGCGTGCGCGACATGCCCAGCGCCAGCGCCGCCTGGCGCTGGCCGGCTCCGATCGCGGCCGTGCCCGCGTGCAGGCTCTGCGCGATAAACGCGGCGCCCACCAGCGCCAGCGCCAGCACCACGGTCAGCACTTCGCTGACCTGCACGCCGGCCAGCATGGGCAGCAGGAAGTAAACCCAGAAGATCAGCATCAGCACCGGCACCGCACGCAACAGGGCCAACACGGCGCGCAGCACGCGCGTGACGCTGGACGGCGCAAGCTCCAGCAGCAGCGCCAGCGCAATGCCCAGCACCGTGGCGCCGGCGCAGGCGAGCGCCGCAATCCACAGCGTCAGCGCCGCACCGGCCAGCGGTCCCTCGGGGAAAGCGCCTTTGAGCAAGTAAGGCAGCTGGCCCCATACCAGCGCCAGGCCCTCTGGCAGGCTTGCCATCCCATCAGGCATGACGTGCTCCGGTCCAGCCGAGGCGCCTGAACATGGCCGGTGCCGCCGCCTGCAGCGACAGGATCAACGTCGCATAGAGCAGCGTGGCAATGCCGAAAGCCTGGAAGGCCATCAGCGTATCGGTCTCGACCTGGCGCGCGGTGTAAGAGAGTTCGGCAAACCCGATCGCCATGGCCAGCGAGGTGTTCTTGATGGTCTGGCTGAACTGCCCCACCATCGGCCGCGCCGCAATCCGCAGCGCCTGCGGCAGCACGATGCGCCACCACGCGGCACGCGGCGCGAAACCCAGCGCCAGCGCCGCGGCGAACTGCCCGCGCGGCACCGCGGCGATGCCGGCTTCGAGTTCCTGCGCATAGAAGGCGCTGGCATACAGGGCGATGCCAAATACGCTGGCCAGCGCCTCCAGCGACGGCGCGGGAATGGCCACGGCACCCATCTGAAGGCCGCTCCAGTCCGAAATCGCGCCGATGGCCGCATCGCCCAGCAATTGCGCGGCGCCGAAGTACCAGAAGAACAGCTGCACCAGCAGCGGCGTCTTGCGCAGCAACCCGATCGCCGCATTGGCCGCGATGGCCACCGGGCGCCATGGCACCCTGCGCAGCGCCAGCCAGGCCGCGGCCAGCGCGCAGCCGAGCACGAACACCGCCAGCGACAGCGCCACCGTCATGGCAAAGCCGCCGAGCAGCCAGTGCAGGTATTTGGCCGGCAGCGACTGCCAGAGAATGGAAACCATGCGTCAGCGGCGATCAGGCTGTAGCGTGCTTACTTGACCGTGCTGCCGATGGTAAAGTCGCGCGCCAGTGGCGCCTGGCTCTTCGGCCCGAAGTACTTGTCGTAGATGCGCGCCGCCGTGCCGTTCTTTTCCAGATCCAGCAGGATCTGGTCGATGGCGGCCTGCAGGCGTTCCTCGCCCTTGGGCACGCCCACGCCCATGTACTCGCGCGTCAGTGTGAAAGGCGAGATCTCGAACTGGTCGCGGTTGGGCAGCGTGGCCAGCAGCGCGCCGAGCTTGGCGCCGTCCTGCGCAAAGGCCTGGATCGCGCCGGTGCGCAGCGCCTGCAGCGCCAGCGGCGAATCGTCATAGGCGATCACGCGCGCGTCGGGGTAGCGCTGGCGCAGCGTGGTTTCCTGCGTGGTGCCCTTGTCCACGCCCAGGCGCCAGGCCTTCAGGTCATCGGGCTGGCGCAGCGCACCCTTCTTTGCGATGAACTGCAGCCCGCTGGCAAAGTAAGGCGTGGAGAAGCCGATCTGCTGGCGGCGTTCATCGGTGATGGTGAAGTTGGCCGCGACGATATCCACCTTCTGCGAGGCCAGCAGCGCAATGCGGTTGGCGGGGTTGGTGGCGCGGAACTCCGCCTTGACGCCAAGGCGGCTGGCAATCTCGTTGGCATAGTCGACATCCAGGCCAGCCGGCGCATGGTTCTTCGGATCGACAAAGCCGAACGGCGGGTTGGCATCGAACACGCCCACGCGCAGCACGCCGGCCTTGCGGATATCGTCGAGGCGATCCGCCAGCGCGGTACCGGAGGCCATGACGGCAACGCCGGCGACGATGGCGCCGCGCAGCAGGAAGGAACGGAAGGACATGGAAGGCGCTCACTGAAGTCTGGATGGGCAGACGATAGCGGTGCGCGCGCCCGCAGGGAACGAATGGTTTCGCAGATGGATATGCCGCCATGCCGGGCGGCGTTCGCGCTCAGGCGCCGAGGATCTCGATGCTGTCGACGCGGTCCGGGTAGAAGGCCAGGTGCGAGGCGATCGCCGCCACCGCGGGGTAAGGCGTCTCGTAGCTCCACACCGCATTGCGCGCGCGCGCGCCGCCGGCGGGGATGGAGAAGTAGCTGCAGTCGCCCTTGTACGGGCAGTACGTCGCGTGCGCGGTGCGCTCCAGCTGCGCCATGTCGACATGCTCGCGCGGGATGTACTGCACCGGCGGGTAGGTCGCCTCTTGCAGGGTCAGCGCCGCGTCGCTGCCGGCAATAACAATGCCCGCCACCCTGACCACCACCCTGCCGGCCGTCGGCGTGATGGTGATCGGGTGGTCGGGGCCGGGGATCCTGACTGGCTTGTCGGTCATGGCGCGTCCTCCTGCAGGGCATCGTCACGGGGGCGATGCTGCATTCTAGGCCTTCGCTGCGCGGCCTGCAGGCCGCGCCCGATGGTTCAACCCAGCCGCCGCTATTCGACCTTGACGTTGGCCTTCTTCACCAATGCGGCGTAGCGCGTGGCCTCGCTGCGGAAAAAGCTGGCGGCCGCCTCGGGTGTGCCGGGCTCGATCACGGTGGCCTGCTTCTTCATGGCTTCCAGCACTTCGGGCGAGGTGAAGGCCCTGGCAAATGCGTCATGCACGCGCTTTACCTCTGCCGGCGGCATGCCGGCGGGTCCAACCACGGCAAACCAGCCGGCGACGTTGTAGCGGGGCAAGCCTTGTTCGGCGATGGTGGGGATGTCCGGCGCGGCGGCCGAGCGCTTGTCGCCGCACACGCCGATCGCGCGCAGCGTGCCGGCCTTCAGGTGCGGCGCCACCGCGTTGAGCGCAACCACGCCCAGCTCCACCTGTCCTGCGATCAGGTCGTTCATCATCGGGCCCGTGCCCTTGTACGGCACATGGCGCGCACTCACGCCGGCCTCGTCCAGGAACATCTCCCCGGCCAGGTGGATGATGGTGCCATTGCCGGACGAGCCGTAGTTGTAGCCGTCGGGCCTGGCCTTGAGCAGCGCCACCAGTTCCTTCACGTTCCTTGCCGGCACCTTGGGATTCACTACAAGCACCAGCGGCGTGGTGCCGATCACGCTGATCGGGGTGATGTCCTTGATGGCATCGAACGGCATGGTGCGGAACACGCTCGGGTTAATGACATGGTTGTTCGAGACCAGCCCGAGCGTGCTGCCGTCCGGCTGCGCCTTGACCACGGCCGCGGCCCCGGTGATGCCGCCGGCGCCGGGCAGGTTCTCGATCACCACCGGCTGGCCAAAGGCCTTGCCCAGGGCCGGGCCGGCCGCGCGCGCGATGGTGTCCACGCCGGAACCGGCGCTGATCGGCAGGATCAGGCGCACCGGCTTGCCGGTGCTGCCCTGCGCGAGCGCGCCGATGCCGGGCGCGGCCAGCGCGGCGGCCACGGTGGCGGCCAGCGCCAGCCCTGACTTGAGAAGGATGCGACGGGGGTTCATGGGGTTGTCTCCGTATCGTTATCGTAGGATCTTTGCAGGCCGCCGCTGTGCCGCGGCATGCCCGTCGTGGTACCGGTCAGGCGGCGCGGCCCTGGCCGAGCTGCGACAGGATCTCTTCGTTGTGCTCGCCGGCCCTGGGCAGCGGCCGGCGCACGCCCGGGCGGCGCCCGCCCATCAGCAGCGGCAGCAGCACCGTGGGCGTGGTCGAGCCGTCGTCGGCCTGCATCGGCACCAGCCCGCCGCTGGCGAGCAGGTGCGGATCGTCGAGCAACTGGTCCGGGCGCACGATCGGCGCATAGGGGATGCCGGCGGCTTCGAGTCTGGGCGCCAGTTCTGCGCTGCGGTGGTGGCGCAGGATCGCGCCCAGCTCATCGAGCAGTTGCGGACGCACCGCCACGCGCGAGGCATTGCTGGCGTACTCGGGCTTGTCGAGAAGCTCCGGATGCTCCAGCACCTGGCACAACGTCACGAACTGCTTGTCGCTGACCGCGCCGATAAACAGCTGCTCGTCTCCGGCCAGCGTGAAGACGTCATACACGCTCCATGCCGATACGCGCGACGGCATCGGCGGCGGCGCCTCGCCGGTCATCGCGAACTGCTGCATATGCTGCGAGGCAAGGAACACGCAGTTCTCGAACAGCGCGCTCTGGATCTCCTGGCCGCGCCCGGTGCGGTCGCGCTCGCGCAGCGCGGCCAGCACGCCGATGGCGCCGAACATGCCGCCCATGATGTCGTTGACCGAGGTGCCGGCGCGCAGCGGCCGCCCGCTCGGGCCGGTCATGTAGGACAGCCCGCCCATCATCTGCACTACCTCGTCCAGCGCCAGCCGGTTCTCGTACGGGCCGGGCAGGAAGCCCTTGTGCGAGACATAGATCAGATGCGGGTAGTCGCGCGACAGCGTGGCGTAGTCCAGCCCCAGCTTCTGCATCAGGCCGGGCCGGAAGTTCTCCAGCAGCACGTCGCTCTGCCCCGCCAGCTCGGCCGCGGCGGCGCGCCCCTCCTCGGTGGTGATGTCCAGCACCACGCTCTTCTTGTTGCGGTTGAAGGCGCGGAAGAAGCCGATGCCCAGGCCCGGCAGGTTGCGCGTCTTGTCGCCGCCGGGCGGCTCCACCTTGATCACCTCGGCGCCCAGGTCGGCCAGGATCATGCCGCAGGTGGGGCCCATCACCATATGCGTGAATTCGACCACGCGGATGCCGGCCAGCGGCAGGGAGTTGCTGTTGTCTTGGGTCATCTTGCGTCTCAGGCAGCGGCGCCAGCAGGCTGGGCCGGGAAGGTCTTGGGCAGGCCGGCGCGCCACAGCGTGCCGTGCAGGGTTTCGTCCTTGAGCCAGCCAGCCACGTCTTCACGCAGCGCCAGCAGGCGGCCGATATCGATGCCGGTGTCGATGCCCATGCTGCCGAGCATGTAGGCCAGGTCTTCGGTCGCGACATTGCCGCTGGCGCCGGGCGCGTGCGGACAGCCGCCGATGCCGGCCAGACAGGCGTCAAAGCGGGGCACGCCGGTTTCCAGCGCCGCGTGGACGTTGGCCAGGCCAAGCCCGCGGGTATCGTGGAAATGGCCGCACCAGAGGCGCTCGCCGGCTATATCGACGGCGCGCGCAAACAGCTCGCGCACCATGCGCGGATCGGCATAGCCGACGGTATCGGCCAGGCTGACGCGGTCGGCGCCGGCATCGAGCAGTGCCTGCATCAGGCGCAACACTTCATCGGGATCGACATGGCCCTGCAGCGTGCAGCCGAACGCGGTGCCGACACCGCCTTCGATCAGCGTCTTCGCGCCGCTGGCATCGCGCGCGGCGCGGATGCGCGCCACTTCAGCCACCACTTCATCCGGCGTCTTGCGCAGGTTGGCCAGGCTGTGCGCATGGCTGGCAGACAGCGGCACGAGCATCAGGTCCGCGCCGCTGGCCAGCGCATCCTGCGCGCCGCGCAGGTTCGGCACCAGCACCGAGACGAACAGGCCCGGCAGCGTGCGCGCGAACGCGACCAGCTGCGCGGTATCGGCCAGTTGCGGCAGCAGGTGCGCGGGCACGAACGAGCCGACTTCCAGCTCTCGCAGGCCGGCGGCGTACGCGCCGCGAATCCAGGCTTCCTTGCTGGCCGTGGGCAGGGTGGTGCGGATGCTCTGCAGGCCATCGCGCAATCCGACTTCGCGGATAACGGCGTGGCGGCGAAAGGGAACAGACATGATCAGGGGCTTCCGGTTTGCGCCCCGCGGTGGGGGCGACGGAAGAACTCTATGAGTTTCTGCCAAAGAGCTGAAGCGGTGATTTACGCACGATAGCCTTCCGAACCGGAATGTCTGCCAGGCGCCGCACAGCTACACCCAGGAATTCCCGGATGAATGATTACCGCCAACCAAAGAGGCTTAACATTCCATTCCGGAAACCCGCAGTCCCTTACAGCCATGCGAGACCTCGACCTCACCACCCTGCGCCTGTTCGTCGCCGTGTGCGAAACCCGCAACATGGCGCGTGCGGGCGAGCAGGAGCACATCGTGGCATCGGCCATCAGCAAGCGGCTTGCGCAACTGGAAGAGACGGTTGGCGCAACCCTGCTGGAGCGCCGCCGCCGCGGCGTGATCCCGACGCCCGCGGGCGAGATGGTGCTGGCGCATGCGCGCGCCATGCTGGCGGCGGCGGACCGCGTCGCGCGCGACATGGCCGACTACGGCGCCGGCATACGCGGGCAGGTGCGGCTGCTGGCGACGGTGTCCTCAATGGCGGAATCGCTGCCGGACGATATTGCCGCCTTCCTGCAGCAGCCGGCCAACCGCGATGTGCGCGTGACCATCGAGGAAAGCCTGAGCAGCGACGTGGTGCGCGCGCTGCGCGAGGGCTCGGCGCCGCTGGGCATCTGCTGGGACGCGGCCGACCTGGAAGGCTTCCAGACCCGGCCCTACCGCACCGACCACCTCGCGGCGGTGGTCCACGCCTCGCATCCGCTGGCGCAGGCCGAGGACTGCCGCTTCGAGGACACGCTGGACTACGACCATATCGGCATGCCCGCCCAGACCGCGGTGCAGACCATGCTGACGCGCTATGCGGCCATCCTCGGGCGCGGCATTGCCTACCGCGCGGTGGTCTCGACCTTCGACGCAGCGCTGCGCTGTGTGCGTGCCAACCTGGGCATCACCATCATCCCGGCCGAGATCGCCGCGCCGATCGCGCCCACCTTCGGCCTGCGCGTGATCCCGCTGCGCAACGACTGGGCGCGGCGGCGCTTTGCGATCTGCTTCCGCGACCTGGAACTGCTGTCGCCGGCGGCGCGGCTGCTGGTGGCCTTCCTTGAACAGACCGCGGCAGCGGAAGCGGCGGCCGCCCCCGCGCCAGTGCGCAAGCCACGGCGCAATCGGCAATAACACCGGCGCCGCGCGCAACTTCCTGTGCCGTTCAAGGGTTAGCCCGAGGCAATTTCGCAAGCAAATGTTGGGGGGCGGTGCGTAGACTGGCTTGCGTTTTTCGCCCCGGCCCACGATGGTAAAAGCCGACCCCGGGCGATGCTGACCCCGACCATGCGCGCCACGACGGCGCAGGAGCACACGATGAACTTCAACGGCAAGAACATATTGATCACCGGCGCGCGCGGCAACCTGGGCCGCGCCGTGGCACAGGCCTTCGCGCAGGCAGGCGCGCGCGTGGTGCTGCTGGACCGGCATGCGGCGCCGCTGCCCGAAGCGGGCACCGGCCACCTGACGCTGCAGGCGGACCTGCTGGATGCCGCCCAGCTGAGCGAGGCCGTCGCGCAAGCCGTTCAGGCCTGCGGCCGCATCGACGTGGTGTGCAACCTGGCCGGCGGCTTCGCCATGGGCCCAGGCGTGCATGAAACCAGCGCCGAGGCCTGGAACCACGTGTTCGACATGAACGTGGGCACGGTGCTGAACATGGCGCGCGCGGTGGTGCCACACATGCTGGCCGCCGGCGGCGGCGCCATCGTCAACGTGGGCGCCAACTCGGCGGCGCGCGGGCTGGCGCAGATGAGCGCCTATTGCGCCTCGAAGGACGCGCTGGCGCGTGTGACCGAATCGATGTCGGCAGAGCTGCGCGACCAGGGCATCCGCGTCAACGCGGTGCTGCCCAGCGTGCTGGATACGCCCGAGAACCGCCAGGCCATGCCGGATGCCGATGCCGCGCGCTGGGTCAGTCTGGATGCGCTGGCCGACGTGATCCTGTTCCTGGCCTCGGATGCGGCGCGCGCGGTGCAGGGCGCGCTGCTGCCAGTGGTCAACCGCGCCTGACGCGGGGCTTGCGCGCGGCCGGCTCGGCCGCGCTGATGACGCTGGCCGCCTCCTGGATCTGCTGGCGCAGCCAGCGCCGCAGCCGGTCGGCATCGGTGCGCGCGTGCCAGATCTGCATCATGTCGACGTGGGGCAGTGCGAACGGCACCGGCAGCAGCACCAGATCAGGGTCGCGCGCCACGGCCTCTTCCGCGACCGAGCGCAGGCAGGTCAGCAGCAGTTCCGTGCCGCGCACCAGCCGGCTCGGCGCAAGGAAGCTCGACAACCCCGCCACTACCCTGCGCTTGTGCCCCTTCCGGGCCAGCGCGCGGTCGACCACGCCGTTGAGGTCGCCGGTCAGCGTGGTCAGCAGGTGTTCGCACGCCAGGAAGGCGTCGAGATCCAGGCCGTCGGCAATCCGCGGATTGGCGCGCGAGGCCAGCACCACGAAGTCCTCGCTGCACAGCCGCTGCTGGTGGAAGGTATCGGGCAGGTTCTCATAGAAACCCGCGATCGCCAGGTCGCAGGTGCCCTTCTCCAGTTCCTCGCGCGGCAGCTCGCCGCGCGTGTTGTGCGTGATCAGCACCACACCCGGCGCCTGGCTGCGCAGCCGCGGCAGCAGGGCGGGCAGCAGCAGCTGCTCCATGTAGTCGGTGGTGTAGATGTGCAGGTGCTCGCTGCGCGCCAGGTAGTCGTGGCCGGCACAGGCGTCATAGAACGCGTCGAGGTCCCCGACCAGCCGCTGCACCTGCGGCGCCAGCGCATGGGCACGCGGCGTAGGCGTCAGGCCGCGCGGCGCACGCACGAACAGCGGATCGCCCAGCTCGTCGCGCAGGCGGTTGAGCTTGTGGCTCAGCGCCGGCTGGCTCAGCGCCATGCGCGCGGCCGCGCGCGTGGCATTGCCCTCCTGGTACAGCACGTGGAACACGTACAGCAGGTTGAGGTCCTTGCTGCCGATATTCATTTTTTGGATAGCAGAGATCGAATAATAGAAGTTTTCGAATCATAGGCCGCTGCCTAGGATGTTGCCAGTGCCGCGGCATTTCAGCCCGGCTGCCTGTGAACCAATGGAGCGGAACAATGAAAATCCTGATGGTGCTGACATCGCACGACCAGCTGGGCAATACCGGCCACAAGACCGGCTTCTGGCTGGAGGAATTCGCAGCGCCCTACTACGTCTTCAAGGACGCCGGCGCCGACATCACCGTGGCCTCGCCCAAGGGCGGCCAACCGCCGATCGACCCGAAAAGCGACGATCCCGGCGCCCAGACCGACGCCACCCGGCGCTTCCAGGGTGACGCTGCCGCCAAGGCCGCGCTGGCCAGCACGCTGACGCTGGACCAGGTCAAGGCGGAAGACTTCGACGCCATCTTCTACCCAGGCGGCCACGGCCCGCTGTGGGACCTGGCCGAAGACAAGCGCTCGGTCGCGCTGATCGAGCAGTTCGACCGCGCCGGCAAGCCGGTGGGAGCGGTGTGCCACGCACCGGCGGTGTTCCGCCATACCAAGGGCACGGACGGGGAACCACTGGTCAAGGGCAAGGAAGTGACCGGCTTCACCAACAGCGAGGAAGAAGCCGTGCAGCTGACCAAGGTGGTGCCGTTCCTAGTGGAGGATATGCTCAAGGCCAACGGCGGACGGTTCACGCGTGGCGAGGACTGGGCCAGCCATGTCGTGGTCGCTGGGCGACTGGTGACGGGGCAGAATCCGGCATCGTCCGATGCGGCGGCGCAGGCGTTGTTGAAGATGTTGAAATAAGAGAAAGCGGCAAGCGCCTCGTCCGCTGCCGCTCAGTTCCC
>NZ_JFJW01000021.1:0-37399 GCF_000611125.1 Cupriavidus sp. SK-4 | reverse complement strand
CCCCCCCCCGGGGGGGGGGGGGGGGGGGGTGCGTGTGCCAGGCTACATGGCTACTTCAAACGCACGAGTTCCCCACCCTCACTGCGGCACCAACTCCAACCGTTCCCGGCTAGCCTTCTCCACCGCCTTGCGCGTATACACCAGCGGGAAATACTCCCCCTTCGCCCACAACGGCGCCAGGTCCCGGTAATGCGGGCTGGCCGGATTCCCTGACTGCCCCGGCGTATTGACCACGCGCGAGGCATCCCAGTTGCCCACATCCAGCACCATGCGGAACGATGCGCCCGCGGTCAGCCGGAAGTCGGTATTGCGGTAGCTGGTGTTCATCGGCGTGAAGGCCGAGCCGCCGATCGGGCCGGCGTTGACGTTGAACTGCTGGCGTTCCGCGTCGCTCAGGATCGGGTCCATCGGATGCGTGAACACGGCGGTGTGGAGCTTGCCCCATTGCCATGCGCGCGGGTCGGGGCCGAGCTTGCCTTCCGCTTCGGCCATGGCGGCCTTCAGCGATTCGAGCATCACCGCATTGCGGCGCTCCACCGGCATCCACGGACCGGGCTGCTCCAGCACCGCCACCACGCGCGCGGCATCGCCGGCACCGACCAGGCGTGCGGCTTCGGGCGTCAGCGCGGCGCGCACCACGGCCTGGCGCAGGTGTTTGCTGAACCAGACTTCGAACAATGCCGCTGCGGCGCTGTCGGCACGCTCGTTGCCGTCCCAGCCGCGCAGCAGGTCCAAGCCGCGGGCCAGTTGCGGGTCGTCGCTGCGCCCGTCCTTCAGCAGCGCCACCACGCGCTGGGCGGGCAGCGACACGGTGTCGTTCTGCCACGCCATCGAGTCCTGCACCGAGCTGCGCGCATTGGCGCCCACCACGGCCTTGAGCCGGCGCGCGCGCGAGCTGTCGCTCCATTCGTAGCCCACGCCAAGTTTCGCGGCCGGGTGCTCGGGCGGGATGTTGTTCTCGTTGGCGGTGACGATGTAGCCGGGCGCGGGGTTATAGGCCCACGGCAGCTCGTCCATGTTGCGGTAGCCGGCCCACTCGTAGCGGCCATCGCCCGCCACCGGCGTCAGGCCATCCCAGTTGGGCCGCTTGACGGTCAGCCCGCCCGGAATCCAGCCGATATTGCCGCTGGTGTCGGCATAGACCTGGTTCTCGCCGGGCGCGCCCCAGCGGTTCATGGCGGCGCGGAACTGGTCCCAGTTGCGCGCGCGCATATAGTCCATCGAGCCGAAGTACGGCGCCATGCCGTAGTCGAGCCACGCGGCGCGCAGCGCCCAGGCCCGCGCGGCATCGGCGTGGAGCACCGGGCCGTGGCGCGTGAAGTCGATCGCGACCTTGCGCGGCGCGGACTCGCCCTTGACCACGATCTCTTCGGTGATGGTCTCCATCGGTTCCCAGCGGCCCTTGTACTTGTACTCGTGCGGGTTGGCCGGATTGAGCTCGTAGCCGTACAGGTCTTCCTGGTCCATGTAGAAGCGCGTCAGGCCGAAGGCGATGGTGCCGTTGTGCCCGATCGAGATGCCGGGCAGGAACGGCTCGCCCGCGCCGATCACCGACATCCCGGGCGCGTTCAGGTGACTGATATAGCGCAGGCTGGGCGCGCCGTGCGAACGGTGCGGGTCGTTGGCCAGGATCGGGCGGCCGGTGGTGGTGCGCTTGCCGCCGATGACCCAGTTGTTCGACCCGAGGCTGCGGCCGGTATCGCTGTTGGGGTCCACCAGTGCGTAGAGCTGGTCGAGCGGGATGCTGGCGGCCTGCGCATTGCCCCATGCCTCTTTCGGGAAGCGCGCGGCGGCGGTGGCCAGTTCATAGGCGCGGCGCAGTTCGGCGGCGGGAACCGTGCAGGGGTCGATGCCGGGACTGAGCCTGGGCTCGATCTGCGGATCGAGTTCGCGGCGCAGCCAGTCGGCACGCGGCGCGTCCTGCCTGGCCTGGCAATAGAGCTGGGCGCGTTCGACTTCGCCGGTGAAGTTGAGCGTCAGGCCGTGGTGGCGGATGCGCACGATATCGTCGGCGCGCCAGCGCGCAGGCTTGTAGTTGAGCTTGCGGAATTCCGGCGGCAGCAGCTCGGGCTTCTGCTCGGTCAGCGCCACATAGGCGTTCACCCCGGCCACAAAGGCCTCGGCCACGCGCTTGGCGTCGGAGCCATAGGCCAGCCATTCGCGGTACATGTCGCCGCGGAACAGCACGGCGCGCGCCATGCGGTCGCCATCGGCATAGGCCGGGCCGAAGTCCCTTGCCATCTCGCCAAGTCCGCGCTTGCGCCACAGGTCGATCTGCCACAGGCGGTCGCGTGCGGCCATGAAGCCCTGCACGAAGAAGGCGTCGTAGAGCGTGCCGGCATAGATATGCGGCACGCCCCAGCGGTCGACCAGCACGCTGGCGGGCTTTTCCAGGCCGGGCACGGCCAGCACGTTGTTGCGGGCGGGGGCTTCGGCCATGGCGGCCGGGATGGTGGTGGCGAGCAGGGCCAGCGCAGCGGCCAGGCGGCGGGGGGTGCGTAACATCAGGTCTCCTCGGTATTGTGATTGGCTGCAGATGTCTTGCAGTTCACACCGAAGATAGTGCATCCCCAGGCAGCGCGCGAGCCGCGCGGCCGATCTCCGCACGGCACGTGTCGCTGCGGGTTCGCTCAGTAGACGTCGCGCCGGTAGCGGCCGTCGTCGGCAAGCCGGCGCAGCGCGTCTGCGCCGAGGATCTCGGCCAGTGCGTCATGGACGCCGCCGGCCATGCCCTGCAGGCTGCCGCAGACATAGATGGCCGCGCCGCCCGCCACCCATTGGCGCACCGTATCGCCCTGCGCGCGCAGGGCATCCTGCACGTAGCGCGGCGCGCAGCCGTCACGCGACCAGGCACGGTCCACGCGCTGCAGCGTGCCGTCGGCCTGCCATGCGGCCAGTTCCCCGGCAAAGAACGCGTCATGCTGTGCCGAGCGCTCGCCGAACAGCAGCCAGTTGCGGTGCTGCCCGGCCGCGGCGCGGGCCTTGAGCTGGGCGCGCAGCCCGGCCAGCCCGGTGCCGTTGCCGACCAGGATCAGGGGCCGGTCATCGGCCGGCGGGTGGAAGCTGCGGTTGGTACGGATGCGCAGCGCGATTCGGGTGCCCACGGCCGCGTGTTCGGTCAGCCAGCCGGAGGCCAGGCCGAGGCGGCCGTCCTCGTAGCGGGTCTGCCGCACCAGCAGTTCGAGTTGCCCGTCCTGCGGCAGCGAGGCGATCGAATATTCGCGGTGCGGCAGCGGCGGCAGCGTGTCCACCAGTTGCTGTGGCGGCAGGCCCTGCATCGCCGCGAAGTGCGGTTCGGGCAATGGCATGCGCGTGGCCATGGCCTCGACCAGGGTGCTGTCGTAGCCATCGCAGCGCACGGGCGTGGCGCTGTCCAGGCCAAGCCGTGCCAGCAGCCGTTCAACCTCGGCCGGCGCGTGGCACGGGCCGATCTCGGCGATGTCGCCGGCTTGCCAGTCCATTGCCGCATCGACCAGCGGCGCCAGCGACAGGTGGAACGCCGGCGCACCCTGGCTGCCGGGGTTCAAATGGTGGCGTTGCGCGAGCCGCCAGCGGTCATAGCGCGGGCGTTCCCAGTCGGCAATCTCCGCGCCGCCGCTCAGGGCCGACAGGTGGTTCTGCCAGTGGCGCAGGGCGCCGGCGTCGCCGTTGTCGACTTCGACCAGGTCAAAGAGCGGCTGCGCGCGGTGGCGCTGCAGCCAGCCGTCGAGCGCGTGGCCGAAGGCGCAGAAGCGCGCATAGCTGCTGTCGCCGAGCGCGAGGATGCCGTAGCGCAAGGACTGCAGGCCATCCGCGCCGGCCAGCAAGCGGCGCGCAAAACCGGAGGCGCTGTCGGGGGCGTCGCCCTCGCCGGTGGTGCTGACCAGGAACAGCGCCTGGCGGCATCCCTGCAGGCGCCGCGCATCGACATCGGCCAGCGACAGCAGTTGCACCGGCACACCCGCGCCCTGCAGCGCGTTGGCGGTCTGCAATGCCAGCTGTTCGGCAAACCCGGTCTGCGAGGCATAGGCAATCAGCGTCGCGCCCTCTTCCGTGCCAGCCAGTGCCGCCACGCGCGCGCGCCGCTGGCGATGGTGGGCAACCACCGCGCTGCAGAAGCCCGCATAGGCGGCCACCACGCCGGCCGCCATGGCCATGCGCGACGGCCCCAGCACGGACAGCGCGACACCGCCGGCAACGGCAAGCCAGCTTGCGCCGGCGATGGCGGACGGCCTGGCCTTCGCGCTCATGCCAGCATCGCGGCAAAGGCCGGGGAAAGCTGTTCGTCGAAGCCGTCCGGCGTGCGCACCAGGAAGCGCGCGGCAATGCCGTGGCGGCGCGCGTGCGCCATGCCGGCCTCCGGGCCCAGCACGGTCAGCGCGGTGGAGTGCGCATCGGCCAGCATGCACTGCGCATGGATGACCGTGACCGAGGCCAGCGCGTGGCTGGCCGGATAGCCGGTGCGCGGATCGATGGTATGGGCGTAGCGGCGACCGTCACTGTCGAAAAAGCGGCGATAGTCGCCGGAAGTGGCAACGGACAGGCCGTGCAGCGCCACCAGCGTCTGCCCCGCGGCATCGCTGCCCAGCCCCGGCGGGGCCTCCAGCGCGACCCACCACGGCATGCCGTCGGGCTTGACGCCATGGCCGCGCAATTCGCCGCCGATCTCCGTCAGGTGGTGGTCGAGGCCCTGTTCACACAGGTAGCGCGCTACTGCGTCGACGGCAAAGCCCTTGGCGATGGCGCAGAAGTCCAGCGACACGCCGCCTGGCTGCCAGGCGCGCCGGCCCGCGGCATCGACTTCGATGCGGGCCCAGCCGCAGCGGCTGCGCGCGGCCTGCACCGCGTCTGGCGACGGCGGCGCGGTGCGCGCCGGCGCGGGGCCGAAGCCCCACAGATCCACCAGCGGACCGGCGCTCGGGTCATAGGCGCCACCGCTGTCGCGCGCCACCTGCAGCGCGCATTGCAGCACCATGAAGCAGTCTTCAGGCAGCGCGTGCCAGCTGCCGGGTGCCGCGCGGTTGAAACGGCTCAGGTCAGAATCCCCTTCCCAGTTGCTCATCTGCGCGATCACGCCATCGAGCACGGCCTGGATGCCGGCGGCGATGGCGTCTGCATCCGCGGCCGGCGGCAGCAGCGCCGCCACCGACCAGGTCGTGCCCATGGTCTGGCCGCCCCAGCGCTGCAGCCGCGTATCGGCTGCGGGCGGCTGCGGGGGCGCGGTCAGCGCAACAGGTACCAGGACGCGGTTCAAACCCGGCAACCGGCTTATTGCGGCAGCACTTCGACCGTCACCGCATAGACGGCACGGCGCGACCTGGCCTGCTTGAAGGTGGTCTTGTCGTCCTTCACCTCGGCTTCCATCCAGTACATGCCGGCGGCCGGCCACTTGACGCTGAACTTGCCGTCGGCGTCGGTGGTGGCGCTGAACTCCTGCAGCTGGTCGCGGTAGCGGATGCCGCCCGGCACCACCGAGACCTTCAGGTTGCTGGCGGGCTTGCCGTCGAGCAGCATGCGGAAGCTGGCGGTGTCGCCCGCGACCAGGTCGTTCGGGTGCGTAATCGGCGCCAGTTCCAGGCCGCGGCCGGCGGTGCGCAGGCCCTTGTCGCTGGGCTTGCCGGCGGTGACGAAGGATTCGATGCGGCCTTCGGCCTGGGTGACCTGCAGGTCCTGCGCATTGGCCGGGACTTCCTTGGCGAAGTTCTCGGCCGTGCCGCGCCAGCGCTTGGCCTGGCCGTCGACCTTGTAGCTGGCGAACAGGCCGTTGTTGACCACCGCCACGCGGTACGTGCCGGGCTGGGTCAGGTGCAGGTCGAAGGTGCTGCGGTACTTGCCGGTGGCCGCGTTCTCGGCCTTGACGGCGCTGCCGTCGGGCGCGGTCACCTGCAGGTTGTCGAGCCGCATCGGCACGCGCTCGAAGTAGAACAGGTCGTTGGAGACAGCGGCGTCAACGGTCACCCACGGGTCGCTGCCGGACAGCACGGTGGCCGACGGCAGNGGGGCCGCCGGCCCCAGCCACTGGCGGTGCGCGTGCGCGGCCAGCGGCGCCAGGGCGGCCAGGGCGGCCAGGGCGAGCACTGCCACGCGGGTGGCCATGCGGGTCGATGCGGCGGACATAAGGGAAGGTTTCATCGTCTGGCTCCGGGAGGATTACGGCTTCAGTTCGACGGTCACGCCGCCGAGTTCGTGTTCGCCCTTGGCGCGGGCGGTCTGTGCGGCTTGCGGCGGCCACGTGAACGGCACGCGCAGCAGTTCGCGCCCGCCCACTTCACGCGCGGCTTCCACCACCAGCTGGTAGTTGCCCGCGGGCAGCTTGCCCAGCGGCGCCTTGCCGTCGCCGAAGCTCACGCTGTGCTCGCCCGGCGCGCGCGTGGCGCCGGAGATGCCGTCGGCCGGCATGTGCAGGTCGCGGCCGGCCTTGCGCCACCACTGGCGCATGTCCTTGAGCCACTTGGTGCCTTCGCCGTCCTTGAGCTTGCCGTCGTACCAGACCGCCA
Organism: Cupriavidus sp. SK-4; assembly: GCF_000611125.1. NCBI lineage: Bacteria > Pseudomonadati > Pseudomonadota > Betaproteobacteria > Burkholderiales > Burkholderiaceae > Cupriavidus > Cupriavidus sp. SK-4. The sequence continues at coordinate 30,923 of NZ_JFJW01000021.1, read as the reverse complement.
GGGTCTGCGCCGGGCTCTGGTCGGCCCGCTCGACCCACATCGCCACATAGGGGCGGTGGTACTCGGCCACGGTCAGGCGCGGGATTTCGACCTTGACGTTCAGGTCCGCGGCCAGCGCGGGGCCGGCCAGGGGAACCGCGGCCATGCCGGTCAGGGTGACGGTGAGCAGTCGGCGCATATCGGAGAAACCTCGTCAGTGAGATGCAGGAAGGAAAACGGTTGGAACGGTTGACTCAATGGATAAACAGGAGCGCGAGCAGCACCGGGACCACCAGCCCCAGCCCCACCAGCGGCCAGGTCGCCACGCGCCCGGCCGCATGCAGCTTGAGCAGGAACAGGCCGGTCACGCTGAAGAGCAGGCACGCCAGCGCGAACACATCCAGGAACAGGCTCCACGCAGCACCGGTGTTGCGGCCCTTGTGCAGGTCGTTCAGGTAAGAGATGGCGCCGCGCGTGGTTTTCTCGTACTGGGCTGCGCCGCTGTCGAGTTCCAGGCTGACCCAGGCGTCCCCGCCCGGGCGCGGCAGCGCCACGTAGATCTCGTCGGCGGACCATTCGGCCTCGCGCCCGCTGGCGTCGATGTCCAGCGCCTGCGCCAGCCAGTCGGCCAGCACCGCCGGCACCGGCGCCTTCTTGTCACGCGCCTGGGCATCGCCCGCCGGCGCTGCGGCTCGCACCTGGTCGAGCACGCGCGTGGGCATGGTGGCGTGGCGGGTCTCGACCGCGGGCCTGGCCTCGATCTGTGCGGCGTGGTTGAGCGTGAAGCCGGTGACGGCAAACAGCAGCATCCCGATCAGGCAGATCGCGGAACTGATCCAGTGCCACTGGTGGAGATGCTTGAGCCAGAAGGCACGGCGCTGCTGGCCGGAGGCCGGCTGGGTTTCGGTCATTGCGGTTGGTCGGCGGGCGCAGCCCAAGTGGCGGCCCGGTCTTGCCCTGTGTACGGATAGCTGGAGCGCCCCTTGTGCGCATCACATGGCGCTCAGGTGTGCCATTGTCTGCACAATGACTAGCGGAAGAGAGAAGGATAATCGTTCGCATTTGAAATCGCAAACGATCCGGGGATGGCGCTGGATTACAGCGCATTACAACGTAAAGCAGCGGGACAGGATCACATGTCGTCAGCGATCCGATTCGCTGGAAGAGATGTGCAATGCACAACACGACGGCACGATGTAAGCCAATCAACCACATCACCCGAAGGGGTGAAATTACCCCAGTCAAGTTAGTTGCCTCCTCCGCCGTTAAGGCGATGACCCACACGCATGCGACAGGCGTCACCGATGCATGACGCCGCCGGCGTGTCGCCGATAAGAAACGCGCAGAGCGCGGAATGAGGAGGAGTGGAAGCAATGCTGCACAACCTGAGCCTGAAGAAGAAGCTGTTATTGCCACTGGTGCTGAGCTGGATCTGCCTGCTCGGCATCACGCTGTGGAACGCGTGGCAGATCCGCACGCTACGCATGGAAGAGCGGCGCCTGGACCTGGCCCACGTCACCGACACCGCATTCTCGGTGGTGGCCGAGTACGAGGCGCTGGCCAAGGCCGGCAAGCTGACGCAGGACGAGGCCAGGAATCAGGCCATCGAGCGCGTGCGCGCGATGCGCTTCGGCAGCGATGGCTATTTCACGCTGATGCGCTCGGACACCGTGGTGCTGATGCACCCGTTCAAGCCGGAGATGAACGGCAAGGCCATGGAAGGCACCAAGGACCCCGACGGCGTCTACCTGTTCCGCGAAATCGCCGAGATCGGCAAAGGGCCTGGCAAGGGCTTTGTCGAATACCTGTGGCCCAAGCCCGGCGCCGAAGCGCCGCAGCCCAAGCTGAGCTACGTGGCCAACTTCCGCCCGTGGGACTGGAACTTCATCGCGGGCCTGTACCTGGACGACATCGAGGCGGCGTTCCGCGCCGAGCTGATGAAGGCGTTCGGCATCCTGCTGGGGGTTGGCCTGCTGATGTCGCTGGTGATGGTGCGCGTGGCGGCCAGCCTGCAGCGCCAGCTGGGCGGCGAGCCCGCCACCACGGCGCACATCGCCGGGCGCATTGCCGAAGGCGACCTCGGCAGCCAGGTCGAGGTGCGCCCCGGCGACGAGCACAGCGTCCTCTATGCGATGCATCGCATGCAGGCGCGCCTGACCGGCGCGATCGGCAGCATCCGCGGCTCGGCCGATTCGATCGCGGGCGCGGCCAAGCAGATCGCCGCGGGCAACGCCGACCTGTCGCGCCGCAGCGAAGAACAGGCCGCGTCGCTGCAGGAAACCGCCGCCAGCATGGAGCAGCTCACCAGCACCGTGCGCCAGAGCGCCGAGAACGCGCGCCAGGCCAGCCACCTGGCCGAAGGCGCGTCGGACATCGCGGTGCGCGGCGGCACCATTGTCAGCCAGGTGGTGGACACCATGGGCGAGATCAAGAACGCTTCGGGCAAGGTGGTCGACATCATCGGCGTGATCGAGGGCATTGCCTTCCAGACCAACATCCTCGCGCTCAATGCGGCGGTGGAAGCGGCGCGTGCCGGCGACCAGGGCCGCGGCTTCGCGGTGGTGGCCGGCGAGGTGCGCACGCTGGCGCAGCGCAGCGCCACCGCGGCCAAGGAGATCAAGGCGCTGATCGGCAACTCGGCGCAGCGTGTGGACGACGGCGCGGTGCTGGTTGAAAGCGCGGGCAAGGCAATGGACGAGATCGTCGGCGCGGTCAAGCGCGTGACCGACCTGATGGCCGAGATGCGCGCGGCCACCGAGGAGCAGACCGGCGGCATCGAGCAGGTCAACCAGGCGGTGTCGCAGATGGACCAGATGGCGCAGCAGAACGCCGCACTGGTGGAAGAAGCCGCGGCCGCCGCCGCCTCGCTGGAAGACCAGGCCGATGCGCTGCATCACGCGGTCGGCCAGTTCCGGCTGGCGCAGGCCTGACGCCAGCGCCGCCGTTTGTCACTTGAGCATCATACGCACCAGACTGCTGCGTGTATCATGAAGCGCAGCCGGCCGCCCCATGCGGCCGGCATGGACTCAGACCACTACCGGGAGAGCGCATCATGATGGCATTCATTGGCACCGTGTTCGTTGGCCTTATCGTCGGCCTGATCGCCAGGGCGGTCAAACCCGGCGACGACAAGATGGGCTGGATCATGACCATCGTCCTGGGCGTGCTGGGCTCGCTGGCTGCCGGCTACGTCGGCCGCGCCATGGGCTGGTACCAGCCGGGCCAGCCGGCCGGCTGGATTGCGTCGGTGATTGGCGCGATCGTGCTGCTGGTGATCTACGGCATGGTCCGGCGCAAGGGCTGACTGGCGCGGCGCACGCCGGCGGCGTCCTGCGCGTCGGCCAGCGCCGGTACCTCGGGCGCGGCAGGCGCCTGCGGTACCGCGGCAGTATTGGGCGTGCCGCTGCGCGCCGGCCCCTGGAGGCCCTGGGCCAGCGTGGCGCCAGGTACGGCGTCGGCCGGCGTGGCCATGGCGGGCACGCGCGGCGTACGCAGGCCGGGCGCGGCATCATGGCAACGCAGCAGCGCGCGGTCGCCACCCGGCGCCATCGCCGACACCTGCGGCGCGACCGCCCGCAGGACCCGCACCGCCAGCGCGCTGGTAAAGCTGTAGCGCGCCGCATAGGGTTCTCTCACATTGACCACCACGGTGCCGAAGAAGCGCTCGCCCAGCGTGAACACAAAGGTGGCCGAGCGGTTCACCGAGCGCGACGAAATCAGCCGCCCGCCCGGCCCATAGACCTGGTAGCGCTGGTCGCCGGTGCCGGTCTTGCCCGCCACCGCCAGCGTGGCGCCGTCGCGCCCGGGCACCGTGAAGGCGCCGCGGACCGACCTGGCGGTGCCGCGCTCCACCACATCCAGCATCGAGCGCCGCGCCAGTTCGGCCACTTCGGCCGGCAATACCCGCTTGCCCGGACCCGGCTGCAGCACGTAGCGCGTGGCGTACGGCGTGCCGTCGGCAAACGCCAGGCTGCGCACCGCCGTGTTCTGCGTGACCACGCCGCCCGCCAGCAGGATGCCGGCCAGCTCCGCCAGCGCGGCCGGCCGGTCGCCCGCGGCACCGATGGCGCTGCCGTACGACGGTGTCAGGGAATCGAACGGATAGCCCAGCCGCTGCCAGCGCCGCGCAATCCGCGTGAAGGCGTCTTGCTCCAGCAGCGTGCGGATGCGGTTGTCCTGGCCGGCCTTGCTGCGCGTGCGGAACAGCCATTTGTACACTTCCTGGCGCTCGGCGGTGCTGGCCTTCAGGATCTCTGCCAGGGTCGCGTCGGGGTGCTGGTCGAGGTACTCCACCATCCACAGCTCCAGCGGATGCACCCGTGACAGGTAGCCCCGGTCGTTCAGGTTGAACTTGTCCTTGCCGTACTTGCGGTACAGCGCGCTCAGGTCTTCGCCGGCCAGCTGCTTGTCGCCCAGGCGGGCGCGCATGATGCGGATGTAGCTGTCCTCGTCCAGGTGCGGCCGCGCGCTCAGCAGCGTCACCGACATGCGCACCGCATTCAGGTGCGGCGTAGTCATGCGCACGCGGCCCAGCAGCGTGGTCAGGCGCAGCTCAGAACTCTTGCCGCGGTAGCGCTGGTAAAAGTTCGTCATGTAGGCGCTGCCCTCCTGGTCGGCAAAGCGCTCCAGGTAGGCGCGCCGGCCGGGCGCGTCGCGGTCTTCGAACAGGTCGCCGATATCCGGGCTGGCGTGGAAAGTCTCGTAGCGCACGATATCGCGCATCATGCGGATGAACACCAGGTTGACCGAGTGCTGGAATCCCGTGCGCACCGTCAGGTTGCGCACGCCCGACTCACGCTCGAAGTTGGTGAAGCTCTGCAGGCCGCCGCCGGTGTAGAAGGCTTCGCCGGCGCCGCCTGAGTACTTGCGCTCCATGGCGGCCTCGAGCATGGCCATCAGCTCGCGCTCCGCGGGCTTGCGCGCCTTCAGCAAGTAATCGACCGCCCAGTGGCTGAGCGCGTCCTGGCGCGCCAGCGGCACCGCGGCCAGCTGTGCGCTGGTCATGCCGGCGTAGCGCGCGTGCAGCTCGCTGATGATCTCCAGGTAGGTCACCAGCGTGCGCAGCTTGGCAGTGGAACCCAGGTTCAGGCGCGCGCCGCTGTTGATGTCGAAGGGCTGGTCGATATTGTCGGCCTGGATCCGCACCACGCTGGCATTGCCCACGCGCTCGTACAGCGTGAAGCTCGTCATCAGTTTCGACGGATCGTCGTGGTCGCGCAGCAGGTTGTGGCCGTACAGGCCCATGGCGCGCGCATCGGCTTTGTTGTTCACGCGCTGCAGCGTCTCGGTGACGATGCGCTGCGCCTCGCGGTTGACGGTGCTGTCCACGGTCAGGTCGAGCCGGTCCATGTCGTAGCGGCCCTCCACCCCGGTCAGCTGGGTGATATCGGCGCGCACCCGGTTGACGGCCTTGCGCGTGACAAAGGGCTCCTGCGGCGGGCGCTGCGGCGGCGCGGCCTTGTCCAGCGGCTGCGCCAGCGCTGCATCGCGCAGCTCGGCGGTGATGACGTTGTTGGCCGCCAGCAGGCGCAGGTAGCTGCCGGTCAGCGCATCCAGGTTGGTGTCGTCGCGGCGCAGGTGGTAGGACGGGCGGCGCTGCGAGATGATCAGCGACAGCGCGCGCTTGAAGGCCTGCGCCTGGCGCGGCTCGGGCGCGCGCTGGTCCAGTTCCTTGAGCAGCCGGTTGACCTCGCCGAAGTCCTCGCCGTACCAGACCCACAGCCCATCGCCGATGCCGTTGATCTCACCGAAGCCGGCGCGCGCCGACAGCGGCACCGTGTTCAGGTAGTCGACCACGATGCGCTCGCGCGCGCGCTGGGTGTCGGGGCCGTCCAGGTAGGCACGCAGCGACGCCGACGCCATCTGGCGGAATTTCTCGGGGATCGATGCGGTGCGGCCTTCGGGCGAGTGCCGGTATTTCTCGATCTGCGTGGCCAGCGTGCTGCCGCCGGGCGCGTCATGCGACTTGTCGGCAAGCCGGATCACCTGGTCAAGCACCGCGCGCGACAGCCGGCGCCAATCCAGCGCCGGGTTCATATTGGGGTATTCCGGGTTGAGCAGGCCCTGGTTCTCGACATAGAGCAAGGCGCCCACCAGCACCGGCGGCACCGTGCCAAAGTCCGGGTACTGGCGCTGAGGATAACGCTCGAACGCCAGCGTCAGCCCGTTGCAGTCGCGCAGCAGCAGGCCCGCCTGGTTCTTCTCGCGGTAGGGCGTGAACAGGCCTTCGTCGATCAGCCGCACCATGTCGGGCGACATGCGCGCCTGCTCGGCGGGCACGTAGCCGCGCTGCTCCAGCCGCTGCGCGAACAGCGGCATGCGGCCGTAGCCCATGCGGGCGTCATAGGGCCCGGAATGCGGGAACCGGATGCTGTCGCTCGCGCCCGGCTGGATCTCGAATGTCAGCCGCTGCCCCAGGCTGCCGATCAGCCGTGCCTGCAAGTGCGAGTTGCGCACTTCGCTTGCGACAAAGCTGTACACGACATAGGCGCCCCCACCAAGGGCGACCGCCAAGCCAGCGAAGATCCAGCCACGACGCGACACGTTTGGGCTTCCCTGTTGGGCCGATGCAGCGTGCAGGCGCTGCCATGCACCGGCTCGAAGCGCAATGTTCTCGCGGCGCGCGCACGCCGCGCGCCGCCTGTCTTGATATTAGTAGGAGTAACGGCAGCCTGCAGCAAGCACGCGCGCGGGCACCGTGCCGTTGCATACAGGCATCACCCCAGGCAGCGCCTGCGCCACATTGCGCCCCTGTCCGAAAGGGTCGTCAGGCTGCCTGCGCGCGTGCCACGGGCCGCCCCCCGAACGGATAGCCCGGGTCGTTGTAGCCGTGCGTCGAGGCATGGCCCGGCGACACCAGCGCATCGACCATCGATTCTTCCTCGGGCGTGATGACGGCACCGGGCGCGCCCAGATAGTCCTCGAATTGCGCCAGCGTGCGCGGACCGGCAATGACCGACGAGATGATCGGGTTGGCCAGCACCCACGCCGTGGCGAACTGGCCCGGCGTCAGCCCGCGCCCTTCGGCATAGGCCTTGAGCTGCTGTGCAATCAGCAGAGATTCTTCACGGAACTCGGTTTCCATCATGCGGCGGTCGGCGCGGCCGGCGCGCGTACCTTCGCCCGGTGCCTGCCCGGGCGCGTACTTGCCGGTCAGCACGCCACGCGCCACCGGGCTGTAGGGCACCACGCCCAGCCCGTAGTGCTCGCATGCCGGCAGGATCTCCACCTCCGGCATCCGGTTCAGCAGGTTGTAGTAGGGCTGGCACGCCACCGGGCGCGGCACGCCCAGCTCGCCGCACAGGCGCGCGATTTCCGCAATGCGCCAGCCGCGGAAGTTCGACACCGCCCAGTAGCGGATCTTGCCGCTGCGCACCAGGTCGCCCATTGCCCGCACCGCCTCTTCCAGGTTCGCGCCGGGATAGTCGCGGTGCAGGTAGAGAATGTCGATGTAGTCCGTCGCCAGCCGGTGCAGGCTGTCCTCCACCGCGCGCAGGATCCAGGTCCGCGAATAGTGCCCGTGGTTGGGCGCCGCCTGCATCGCGTTGCCCAGCTTGGTGGCAAGCACCCAGTCGTGGCGGTTGGCGGTCAGCAGGCGCCCGACCATCTGCTCCGACGCGCCCTTGGTGTACACGTCGGCGGTGTCGATGAAGTTCACGCCGTGGTCGCGCGCGCTGGCGACGATGCGGGCGGCTTCGGCCTCGTCGGTCTGGTCGCCGAACATCATGGTGCCCAGGCAAAGTGCCGAAACGCGCAGGTTGCTGGCGCCGAGGCGGCGGTAGGGCATGGTGGTGGCAGGCATGGTGGCTCCTTGGGATGGGGTGGATGGCGTCGGGGTGGTGAAAGCACAGGGCACAGGCGGAAACGGCAGGCTGTGACCATGGTTCCACATTTTGCCGCGAGTTGGCGTGGCTTGCTGGCCCCCTGCCGGTTTCCGTGCGGTCCATGGGGGATCCAGCCCGGGAGAATTGGTTTCAATATGTTGCAGGCCGGCCAACGGGAGCCCATTTGCAGTCATATTCTTGCGTTTGCCGCGTGAGGATGACGCATTGCGCTACCCTCTCGGCCTCCATGCAATAGAAGAAAAGAGTCGAATCTTATGAAAACGGAAACCACGGATGTCGTCATCATCGGCGCAGGGCCCGCGGGCTCGGTCGCGGCCGGCTTGCTGCGCAAGCATGGGATTCCGGTGCTGGTGATCGAGAAGGAGACCTTCCCGCGCTTTTCCATCGGCGAAAGCCTGCTGCCGCAGAGCATGGCCTACATCGAAGAGGCAGGCATGCTGCGCGCGGTGGTGGAAGCGGGCTTCCAGTACAAGAACGGTGCCGCCTTCTCGCGCGGCGACCAGCAAACCGCCTTCGACTTCCGCGAGAAATTCTCGCCCGGCTGGGGCACCACCTACCAGGTGCAGCGCGCGCGCTTTGACGACGTGCTGATCCGCGAGGCGGCGCGCCAGGGTGCCGAGGTGCGCTTCTCGCACCTGGTCGAGGACGTCGACGTCAGCGGCGCGCAGCCGCAGGTGACCGTGCGTGCGCCGGACGGCAGCCGGTACACGGTGCGCGCGAAGTTCCTGCTTGATGCCTCCGGCTTTGGCCGCATCCTGCCGCGCCTGCTGCAGCTGGAATCGCCGTCGGGCTTCCCGGTGCGCAGCGCGCTCTTCACCCACGTGGAAGACCGCATCGCGCCGGGCGCCTTCGACCGCAACAAGATCCTGATCAGCGTGCATCCGCAACACCCGGACGTCTGGTACTGGACCATCCCGTTCTCGGACGGCCGCTGCTCGCAGGGCGTGGTTGCCGAGAAAGCATTCCTGGACCGCTACACCGGCACCGAGACCGAAAGGCTGCGGGCGCTGGTGGCCGAGGAACCCGGCCTGGCAAAGCTGCTCGGCAACGCGCAGTGGGACACCCCCGCGCGCCAGATCGCGGGCTATTCGGCCAATGTGAAGTCGCTGTGGGGCAACGGCTATGCGCTGCTCGGCAATGCCGGGGAGTTCCTGGACCCGGTGTTCTCGTCCGGCGTGACCATCGCCTTCAAGTCGGCCAGCCTGGCGGCGCAATGCCTGGTGCGCCAGCTTGCCGGCGACACCGTGGACTGGGAGAAGGACTTCGCCCAGCCGCTCAAGGCCGGCGTGGACTGCTTCCGCGTGTTTGTCGAAGCCTGGTACGAGGGCCGCTTCCAGCAGCTGATCTTCCATCCCAATGCCAACTCCGAGATCCGCGACATGATCTCGTCGATCCTGGCCGGCTACGCGTGGGACCGCAGCAACCCCTTCGTGGCCGAGCCGCGCCGCCGGCTGGCGGTGCTGGAAGAATTCTGCCGCGTATGATGCGCCGCATCTGCACGCGTTCCGCTTTCGCGCCTGCGCCCGCAGAGGACTTTTTTCAAGGACACCAGGTATGACCAATCTGACCGTGCTGGTAACGGGATCGTCGCGCGGCATCGGGCGCGCCATCGCCCTGCGGCTGGCCCGCGACGGCTATGACGTGGTGGTGCATTGCCGCTCGCGCCGCGACGAAGCCGACTCGGTCGCCGACGCGGTGCGCGCCTGCGGCCGCAAGGCCCGCGTGTTGTGCTTCGACGTGGCCCGGCGCGAGGAAGCCGCCGCGGCGCTGCTGGCCGATATCGCCGCGCATGACTGCTACTACGGCGTGGTGTGCAACGCCGGCCTGGCGCGCGACGCGGCCTTCCCGGCCATGAGCGGCGCCGAATGGGACGAGGTGGTGCACACCAACCTCGACGCCTTCTACAACGTGCTCAACCCGGTGGTGATGCCGATGGTGCAGCGGCGCCAGCCCGGGCGCATCGTCACGCTGTCGTCGGTCTCGGGCCTGGTGGGCAACCGCGGCCAGACCAACTACAGCGCGGCCAAGGCCGGCATCATCGGCGCCACCAAGGCGCTGGCGATCGAACTTGCCAAACGCGCCATCACGGTCAATTGCGTGGCGCCCGGCCTGATCGACACCGATATGGTCGAGCAGCACGTGCGCGACGAGGCGCTGCGCATGATTCCGGCGCGGCGGCTCGGCACGCCCGACGAAGTGGCCGCGACCGTGGCCTTCCTGATGTCGCCCGACGCCGGCTATATCACGCGCCAGGTGATCTCGGTCAACGGGGGCATGTTCGGATGAAGCGCGTCGTCGCCAGGCTGGCCCGATGAACGGGGTCAGCATCTTCTTCCTGCAGGCGATGCTAGTGGTCGCCCTGCCCTACCTGCTGTGGCGTGGTGCCGGCCTGCGCTCGGTGTTTCCGCTGGTCGGCGTGCAGGTGCTGGCCGGCATCGTGCTGGGGCCGTCGGTGTTCGGGCAACTGGCGCCGCAGGGCTGGACCGCGCTGTTCGGGCCCGAGCGCCTGCCGATGCTGTCCGGCCTGCAGTGGCTGGCGGTGACGCTGTTCTGCTTCCTGACCGGCCTGCACCTGCGCGAAGACAGCGTGCCCGCGCACTGGCGCATGACCCTGCAGATCTCGCTGGGCAGCATTGCGGCGCCGTTCGCGCTGGGGGCCGCTGCCGGCTGGTGGATGACCACGGCCGGCTGGCCGGTCGCCGGGGAACTGGCCAGCCCCTACTGGTTTGCCTGCGCCATGGGCATCTGCACCGCCGTCACGGCGCTGCCGGTGCTGGGTGCGCTGCTGCGCGAGATGCGCCTGACCGGCACCCGCCTGGGCCAGCTGGCCTTGCGCTGCGCGGCCGTCAACGATGCCTGGGTGTGGCTGTTCCTGACCCTGGTGCTGCTGCAGCATGGCGGCCAGGACGGCGCCAGCGCCCTCACCGTGGCGGCCCGCGCCGGTGCCTACCTGGCGTTCATGTTCCTGGCGGTGCGCCCCGCCCTGGCATGGCTGCTGCGCCGCCGCGCGCCGGAGACCGAGCTGCTGCTGGCGATGGCGCTGTTCCTGGTGCTGACCTCGGCATTCCTGGGCGAGCTGGCCGGGCTGCACCATGTGATGGGCGGCTTCGTCGCCGGGCTGGTATGGCCCGCGCGCGAAGCGCAGCGTGTGCGCCAGCAGCTTGAACCGGTCACGGTGGTGGTGCTGCTGCCCTTCTTCTTCCTTGCCGCCGGACTGCGCACCGAGATCTCGCTGGACAACCCGATGACGCTGTGGATCGCCTTGCTGTCACTGGCCATCGCGATCGCCGGCAAGATGGCCGGCGTCGCGCTGCCCGCGCGCCGCGCCGGCATGGGCTGGCGCGAATCGCTGGCACTGGGCACGCTGCTGCAGACCAAGGGCCTGGTCGAGGTGGTGGTGCTGACCGTGCTGCTGGACGCGCGCATCATCAGCACCGCGGCGTTTTCCGGTCTGCTGCTGATGGCGCTGGCCAGCACGCTGCTGGCGCGGCCGTTGACGATGCTGGTGGCGCGGGGCCGGTTGCATTAGGCGCCATCCGGCCGCTCACACCGGGGTCAACCCCGGCAACCCTGCAATCGCCTGCGCCAGGTAGTCCAGCAACACCCGCACCCGTGCCGGCTGGTAGCGCCGCGACGGATAGACCAGGAAGGCTTCCTGCGCCGGACCGCTCCAGCGTGGCAACACGCGCTGCAAGGCGCCGCTGTCGAGCAGGTCCTGCACCAGCCATGCCGGGGTCATGCCAAAGCCGGCGCCGGCCAGGAAGCTCTCGCGCATCGCGAGCGAGTTGTTGACGCGGTAGCGGCAGGGCGCGCCGACCAGCGCCTGCCCGCCGGGCCCGTCGAGCACGATCTCGTCGCCAGCGGCCAGCCAGGTGAAGCGCAGGATCTGGTGCCGCGCCAGGTCGGCCGGTTGCCGGATGCGCGGATGGCGTGCGAGGTAATCGGGTGATGCCACCAGCAGCCGCGGCGACACCGCGATGCGGCGCGCGACCACGTTGGGCGGCAGCGAAGCGCCGAGGCGCACCGCGATGTCGACGCCCTCCTCCACCAGGTCGACAAAGCGGTCATCGAACAGCAGCTCCACCTCCACCTCCGGATAGCGCTGCTGGAACGCCAGCACCAGCGCATTGAGCCGCAGCACGCCGAAGCTGGCCGGCGCGCTGACGCGCACCCGCCCGGCCGGCTGCCCGGACATGCCACGCGCATCGCTGACCGCCTCGCCGTATTCATCCAGCACGCGGCGCGCGCGCTCATGGAAGCGCCGCCCCGCCTCGGTCGGCGACAGGCTGGTGGTGCTGCGCTCCAGCAGCCGCACGCCCATCTCTTTCTCCAGCGCAGCCACGACCTTGCTGATGGTCGGCTGGGTCGACTGCTGCTCGCGCGCCACCGCCGACAGGCTGCCCAGCTCCACGGCGCGCACGAAGACCTGCATTGCCCTGATGGTGTCCATGCCGTTCCTTGTGCCCACTCATTCCATCATGGCATGAGCGATATGCCATTCTGCCCGCTACCTGCCATTTCTGGAATGGCCTACCTTTGGCGTCATCCCGGCACCAACGCCGGTCCACGAACCGAGGCAAACCCATGTTCCGCATTCCCCGCATCCTGCGCCGCCTGACTGCGCTGACGTTCTCCGCCACCATCGCCAGCGCTGCGGCACTGGCCAGCCCCTTGCAGGACCCGGCCTGGCTGACCAGCTGGATGGCAAGCCAGCAGCCGGTGTGGCAACCCGGCGCCCAACCGCTGCCGACCGGCGTGCCCACGGTGCTGTCACGCCAGACGCTGCGCCAGGTGGTGCGGCTCAGCGTGGGCGGCAAGCGCGTGCGCGTGGTGCTGTCCAACCCCTACGGCTCCCACCCGGTCGCGGTCGGCGCGTCGCAACTCGCGCGCCATGCCGGCGGCGGCAGTATCGATGCGGCGGGCAGCAGCGCGGTGACGTTCGGCGGCAGCGCGTCGGTGATCATCCCGGCTGGCCAGTCCGTGGCAAGCGATCCGGTCGCCATCGACGCCCCGGCACTGGGCGAACTGGCACTCAGCCTCTACCTGCCGCAACCCACCGCGATCGAGTCGTTCCATTGGGATGGCCGTCAGACCGCGTGGATCGAGGCCGGCAACGCGACCACGCAGGCCACGCTGCCTGCGCCGCAGTCGTTCAGCGCACGCATCCTGCTCAGCGAGGTGCAGGTCGATGCGCCCGGGCATGCCGGCGCCGTGGTGGCCATCGGCGATTCGATCACCGAGGGCAACGGCTCCACCCCCGACACCAACCGCCGCTGGCCGGACGTGCTGGCACAGCGTGCGGCCGGCAACGGCGTGGCTGTGCTCAATGCCGGCATCTCCGGCGGCCGGCTGCTGCGCGATGGCATGGGGGAGTCCGCGCTGGCGCGGCTGGATCGTGACGTACTGAGCCAGCCGCATGTGCGCACCGTGATCGTGGCGATCGGCATCAACGATATCGCCTGGCCGGGCTCCACCTTTGCACCGGGCGATGCGGTGCCGCGGGCCGCCGAGCTGATCGAGGGTTACCGCCGCCTGATCGCGCGCGCCCAAGCGCGCGGCGTGCGCGTGATCGGCGCCACCATCACGCCGTTTGCGGGGGCGCTGCGCGATACGCCGATCCGCGGCTATGACAGCCAGGGCAAGGAAGTGGTGCGGCTGGCGGTCAACGATTGGATCCGCAACGGCGGCGCATTTGATGCGGTGGTGGACTTCGACGCCGCGGTGCGCGATCCCGCGCGCCCGCAGGCGCTGCTGCCGGCGTTCGACAGCGGCGACCACCTGCATCCCGGCGACGCGGGCTATCGCGCCATGGCGGCGCGGATCGATGCGGCGCTGCCTGAGCTTGCCCGTCAGTCCCGGTCCGGCGCACCCGGTGGAAAGAGCGGGCGGTAAGGCCGCGCCTCGTCCACCGCGCGCGCGAACGATGGCCGCGCCAGCAGCCGGCTGCGATAAGCGCGCACATTGCCGCGCGCATCGGGGATGGGATGCACCCAGTCCGCATAGAACAGCGACGGCGCGGCAGCGCAATCGGCCAGCGTGAAGGCGCCGCCCGCAGCCCATTCCCGGCCGGCCAGCGTAGGCTCCAGCCAGGCATAGGCCGAGTCAAGCAGCTTGCGCGCCTCGGCCACGCCATAAGCATCGCGGTGCTCCGCCGGGCGCAGGTAGTCGGCCACGATGCGCTGCATCGGCGTCATCACGTACTGGTCGAAGAAGCGGGCGAGCATGCGCACTTCCAGCGCGGCATCGGGCGACTCCGGCAGCCAGCGCACGGGGCCGCGGTGATGCTGGTCCAGGTAGTCGATGATGATGCTCGATTCGAGCACCGTGCGGCTGCCGTCCACCAGCACCGGCATGCGCTTGAGCGGCCACAGCCTGGCGAGTTCGTTCATGTTCTGCGCGTGTTCTGGCGACAGCATCCTGAACTCGAAGGGAATGGCGTTCTCGTACAGCGCGACGAGAACCTTCTGGCAATAGGACGAAAACGGGTGGGCGTATAGCTCCATCGTGGTCTCCGGTGGTGATCTTCGGTGGTGGTCGGCGCGCGACTACTGCTGCGCCGCAAAGCGATCGGTCGCGGCAATCAACTGGTCCATGATGCCCGGCTCGGTCCAAGCATGGCCGGCGCCTTCGATCAGGTGGAAATCGGCCGTGGGCCACGCCTGGTGCAGCGCATAGGCATAGCGCACCGGGCACGGCATGTCATAGCGGCCGTGCACGATCACGCCGGGGATGTCGGCCAGCTTGTGCGCATCGCGCAGCAGTTGCCCGTCTTCCAGCCAGCAGCGGTGCGTGAAGTAGTGGTTCTCCAGCCGCGCGAACGCCAGCGCGAAGTGCCCGTCGTCATGCTTGGCGCTGTTGCCGGCGTCCGGCAGCAGCGTGATGGTCTCGCCTTCCCACACGCTCCATGCGCGCGCCGCTTCCACCTGCTTGTCCTGGTCGTCACCGGTCAGCAGCTTGCGGTACGCAGCCATCATGTTGCCGCGCTCGGCCTCGGGCACCGGCGCCTGGAAACGCGCCCACTTGTCGGGGAACATCTCGGACACGCCGTATTGGTAATACCAATCCAGCTCCGCCTGCGACACCGTGTAGATGCCACGCAGCACCAGCTCGCTGACGCGCTGCGGATGCTTCTGCGCATAGGCCAGCGCCAGCGTCGAGCCCCAAGAGCCGCCGAACACCAGCCAGCGCTCGACGCCGGCCAGATCGCGCAGACGCTCGATGTCGTCGACCAGGTGCCATGTGGTGTTGGCCTCCAGCCCGGCATGCGGCGTCGAACGCCCGCAGCCGCGCTGGTCGAACAGCAGCACGTCATAGCGCGCCGGATCGAACAGCCGCCGGTGGTCCGCGGAAATCCCGCCGCCCGGCCCGCCATGCAGGAACACCGCCGGCTTGGCACCGGGCGTGCCCACGCGCTCGTAGAAGATGACATGCCCGTCGCCGACATCCAGCGTGCCGGTTTCATAGGGCTCGATTTCGGGATAGAGGGTGCGCAAGGCGGGCATGGATATGGGTCTACGGAGATCAGGAGCCACAGTGTACGCCGGAGGGAATCGCCTTGCCGCAGGGGGCAGGCTGGAGCGCTATACGCGCTCTAGCACGCGATGCGGCGGAGGCGGCAGGCTGACCGAGATGGCATCGCCGGGACGCACCACGCCGCCAGTGACCACAACGCCCATGACACCAGCCTTGCGGACCAGCGTGCCGTCCTCGGCCCGCCCCAGCACCTGCGCCAGCAAACCCGGCCGGAACGCTTCGATCTGCCCGCAGGGGTTGCGCAGGCCGGTCAGCTCGACCATGGCGCTGGCGCCAAGCTGCAGCCGCGTACCGACGGGCAGCGCGTGCAGGTCCAGGCCTTGCGTGGTGATGTTCTCGCCCAGGTCGGCAGGCCCGATGTCGAAACCGGCGCGGTGCAGTTCGGCGTGGAGCTCCGTGCCGATCAGGTGGACCTGACGCAGGTTGGGCTGGGTAGGATCCACGCGCACCCGCGAGCGGTGCTTGACGGTCTGGCCGGCATGGGCGTCGCCTCCTATGCCCAGCCCTGCAAGCAGCCGGATCTCGTTGCGCAATTGCTTAGAGAAATCATGCGTTGCAGCGCAAGCAACGGCAAGGACAGTGGCCGGTGTGGTCAATCGATTCTCGCGCGCGACAGGTCGATATCAACCAGTAGCCAGACACCACCCTCGTACTGCCGGCTATCAACCCAGCGTTGCAGGTCGGACGGCGCGGGGATCGGTTCGCCATCGGCGAAGTGCGCTTCTACTGCCTCCTGGACTTTGGCAGGAATGTCCGACCAATCGTCGGCAGCGGAGAAGCAGCCCGGGAAATCGGGCAAGGTGATGCCGTGCGCGCGGGTCGCGTCACCGGGCTCGATATGGACGGGATATAGCATGGGCAATCACCTGGCGACATGCAAGCCTTGCTCAGAATTGTGTAACTCTACAATAGCCCCGGCCCTTAACCGGCGAACACCGCCTTCACCCAGTCCCTCAGCAACCGCGTAGCGGGACGCTCCGCGGCGCGCTCGCTGTAGACAAGGTCATAGCGGAAGCTCTCCAGCGACAGCCCGAACGGCTGCACCAGCACGCCCGAGGCCAGCTCTTCCGCGACCAGCGTCAGGCTGAGCAAGCCGACCCCCTGCCCCGCGATGGTGGCCTGCACGGCGTGGATCTCGTCGGTAAAGCTGAGGCCGGCCTGCGGATCGGTGACCTCGACGCCGGCGTGCGCCAGCCACTGGCGCCAGACCGGCGCGCGCTCGTCATCGCGTGCGCCGGCGCCCCACTCGAAGTGCACCAGCGTGGCGTGCTTCAGGTCCTGCATGCTGGCCAGTTTCAGGCCCGGGCTGCAGACCGGCGCAAACCGGTCGCAGAACAACGGCTCGACCACGAGGCCGGGATAGCTGCCGCTGCCGTAGCGGATGGCAGCGTCCGCATCGTGGTCCAGGTCGACGATCTGGTCCGACGCATCCAGGCGCAGCGTCCAGTCAGGGTAGGCCGCGCGGAACTGGCCGGCGCGCGGTGCCAGCCGCTTGGCCATGAAGGCAACCGTCGACGTCAGCGTGGCAACGTTGGCCTGTCCGCTGCGCTGCACCGCCAGCACGGCGCGCTCCATCCCGTCCAGGCCGTCCCGCACCGCGGGGAACAACTGATGCCCGGCAGGCGTCAGGCGCACCTTGCGGGTCTGGCGCTCGAACAGCTTCACGCCAAGGCTCTCTTCCAGCAACCGGATCTGGTGACTGACCGCCGTCGGCGTGACGTGCAGTTCGTCCGCCGCGTGCTTGAAGCTGGCGCGCCGGGCGGCGGCTTCGAAGGTGCGCAGGGCACCCAGGGGCGGCAGTTTGCGCAAGCTTCCTCCTTAGGTGAGATGCATTCATGTGTCGGCTGAAAATCGGCCATTTGTCGTGGCCTGATTCCGCTCCGATACTTGGCCTATCGGATGGCCACTCAGGCGATCAGATGAATTCTACTAAATCATCTACCGGAGTCAGCAATGCTACTGGAACAAGTGCACACCCAACCCGACCCCTATGCTCCCTATCTGCTTTCGCAAGCCATCCGGGCCGGCGGCTTCCTCTTTGTTTCAGGCCAGGCCGGGGTGGGCGACGATGGCGCCATCGTGGGCCGTGACGACTTCGATGCCCAGGCCGAGCAGGCGTTCAGCAACCTCAGGCGCGCGCTGCAGGCGGGCGGCTCGGGGCTGGACCGCGTGGTGAAGGTGACGATCTTCCTGACCTCGATGACACACTTCCCGAAGATCGTCGAACTGCGCCGCAAGTGGTTCTCTGCCCCCTATCCAGCCGACACCATCGTCGAGATCTCGGCGCTCTACTCGCCGGACGCGAAGATCGAGATCGAAGCCATCGCCCTGGCCGCAGAGGCTGCGCGATGACCACGCCCGCCGCGCCCTCGCTGTTCGATACGCTGGCGCTGAACGGCGTGCCGCTGCGCAACCGGCTCGCGGTGGCGCCGATGACGCGCATCAGCGCCACCGCCGCAGGCGTTCCCACCGAGGCCATGACACGCTACTACGCAGGCTTCGCCCGCGGCGGCTTTGGCCTCATCATCACGGAGGGCATCTATACCGACCGTGCCTACGCCCAGGGCTATGCGGGCCAGCCCGGTTTGACGGACGCGCAGCAAGTGGCCGCGTGGCGCCAGGTCGTTGCCGCGGTCCACCAGCAGGGCGGGCGCATCGTGGCGCAGCTGATGCACGCCGGTGCGCTGTCGCAAGCCAACCGCTTCCGCGACCACACGGTGGGGCCCTCGGCCGTGCAGCCCAAGGGCCAGCAGATGACCGTGTATGCCGGCAAGGGTCCATACCGGATCCCGCGCGCCATGGAAGAGGCAGACATCCTGCAGGCGATCGAAGGCTTTGCGCAGGCCGCCCGCCTGGCCCGTGACGCGGGTTTCGACGGCGTTGAAATCCACGGCGCCAATGGCTATCTGCTTGATCAGTTCCTGACGGGCCATACGAATCAACGCCAGGACGCCTGGGGCGGCAGCATCGCGCAGCGCATGCGCCTGCTGCTGGAAACCGTCCGTGCGGTGCGCGTTGCCGTGGGTGCGGGCTTCGCCGTCGGCGTGCGTATCTCGCAAGGCAAGGTGAACGATTTCGTCCACAAGTGGCCGGAAGGCGCAGAAGGCGCGACCGCCGTTTTCTCCGCGCTCGCGGCGAGCGCCGTGGACTACATCCACGTGACGGAGCACGAAGCATGGAAGCCCGCCTTCGCGGACGACGGCGCGACGCTGGTGCAGCTTGCACGCCGTGCCGCGCCCGGGCTCCCGATCATGGCCAACGGCAGCCTGCATGAGCCATCGCGCGCGGCCGGCCTGCTGGACGATGGCGCGACGCTGGTCGCGCTCGGACGCGGCGCCCTTGCGAATCCGGACTGGCCGGTGCTGGTGCGCGAGGAACGGCCGGTACGGCCATTCGATGCGGCCGTTCTCGCGCCGCTGGGCAATATCAAGGACGTCGAGCTGGCGCTGCGCGAAGCACGCCGCCCGGCGGTCACGCCAGGCTGACGGTCGCAACCGCCACGGCCTCCACCTCGACCTTCAGCCCGAAATGCAGCGGGCCGGTGGGCACCACGGCCCTGGCCGGCCGGGCCTCGCCGGCCCATGCGGCATAGATCGCGTTGAAGGCGGGCCAGTTGTCCATCGTGTCCACGTAGACGCGCACCTGTACCAGCGCCGCGATGCTGCTGCCGGCGGCAAGCAGTGCGGCCTCGACGTTGGCCAGCGCCTGCTGCGCCTGCGCGGCCAACGAAGCGTCGACCAGCTTGCGTCCGTCCGGTGCAATCGGCAACTGGCCGGAAATAAAGACCAGGCCGCCGGCGACCGTGGCATGGCTGTAGTGGCCGCCTGGTGCGGCGAGCGAAGCGGGACTGACCGCGCGTACCGCGCCGTGTTCATCGTTGTGCTTACCAGCCATGCAGACGGCTCCATTCGGTGGCCGCGCCATCCTCGGCAATGGCGTGGTAGGTGGGAAACTGCGCCCCGGTGGCGCAGGCGTGATTGGGCAGGATGCGCAGCATCGTCCCGACGGGCAAGCGTGCGGCGATATCCGGATCAGGCGTGCCTTCGCGCGAGAGGATGCCATGCTCCTGGTTGGCGCCGCTGAGGACGTAGCCGGGCATGACGGTGCCGTCGATGGCGCAGGCCTGGCCGTAGCCGAAGTCGTGTTTCTGCTTCTGCGTGCCGCGGTCGCGGCTCATGGCCATCCAGCCGGCATCGACGATGGCCCAGCCCTTTTCCGGCTGGTGCCCGATCACGGTGGTCAGCACGCTCAACGCCACCTCGTCTTCGGTACAGACGCCGACATTGCGCATGACCAGGTCGAAGAACACATACACTTCCGCGCGCACCTCGGTCACGCCCTCCAGGCTGGCTGCCGATAGCGCAGTGGGGGTCGAGCCCACGCTGACCTCCGGGCACGGCAGGCCCGCCTCACGCAGGCGCGTGGCGGCGCGCACGCAGCCGGCACGCTCTTGCTCGGCCATGGCCGCAAGCGCCGCGGGCGTGTCCAGGTCATAGCCGGAGCCGGCGTGCGTCATCACCCCGCCCAGGCGCACATCGCCATCATGCAGGACGCGCGCCACGTCGATCAGCGCGGGGGCGTCGGGGTGGATGCCGGAGCGGTGGCCATCGGTATCGATTTCGATCCAGACCTCGAAGGCCTCGCGGTGTGCGTTGCAGAAGGCGACGATGGCGCGCGCGGACTCCACGCTGTCGGTCACGATCTTGAGGTCGCAGCCGCGGCGGCGCAGCGCCAGCGCCTGGGGCAGCTTGCTCGCCACCATGCCCACGCCGTAGAGGATGTCGGTGATGCCGGCGTCGAAGAAGTGCGCGGCCTCCTTCAGCGTGGAGACGGTGATGCCGCTTGCGCCCGCATCGATCTGCGCCCGCACGACCGGCGTGCACTTGCTGGTTTTGGCATGCGGGCGGAAGCGCACGCCGAGCGCATCCATGCGCGCCTGCATGCGGTGGATATTGCGCAGCATGCGCGGGGTGTCGATCACTGCCGCAGGCGTTTCCAGGCTGCGCAGCGTGGCGGAGGAATCAGGCATGTTGTCGTTGGTGATGGTTGGTTCAGGAGGGCCGTGGCCCGGTTCAGTCGGCAAACTGGCCCTTGGCCTTCAGGGCTGGCACGTCGTCGCGCAGGCCGCGCGAGATCAGGCCGGAGACCACGCCCGGGCCCATCGCGCCGGCGGCAGGCAAGTCAACCCCGACCGCCTGCATCTGGCGGCGCAACTGGGGATCGGCCGCGGCGGCGGCCATGGCGGCGTTGAGCCGGGTGACGACGGCATCCGGCGTGCCTTTGGGCACGAACAGCGCATTCCATGAGCGCAGGTCAAGCGGATAGCCCGACTCCCTGGCCGTGGCGACCGCTGGCAATGGCTTCAGGCGCTCGCCTGACAGCACCGCCAGCGCCTTGATCTTTCCGCCAGCCAGCTGCGGCAGCGCCGTGGTGGTCTGGTCGCACATGAAGTCGACCTGGCCGCCCATCAGGTCGCTCATGGCGGGCGCCACGCCGCGGTAAGGCACATGCGTGACCTTCTGCTTCATCGCCGCCAGCAGCATCACGCAGCCGTAGTGCGAGACCGAGCCCACGCCCGCGCTGCCGTACGAAGCCTGGTCGCCGCGGCGGGCCAGCCAGGCGCTGAACTCCTGCAGGTTGTTGGCCGGCAGATCGGCACGAGCGATCAGCAGGAGCGGCGCCGAACCCGCCAGGCCGATGGGGCG
Source organism: Cupriavidus sp. SK-4 (assembly GCF_000611125.1). Taxonomy (NCBI): domain Bacteria; kingdom Pseudomonadati; phylum Pseudomonadota; class Betaproteobacteria; order Burkholderiales; family Burkholderiaceae; genus Cupriavidus; species Cupriavidus sp. SK-4. Next base: position 9,862 of record NZ_JFJW01000021.1, on the reverse strand, counting down.
GAAGTCCGCCACCGGGTCATAGGGCAGATTCTTGTACAAGGCGACGTTGGCCACATGCGTGCCGATAGTGCCCAGGCCCAGCGTATAGCCGTTGGGCTCGGCCCTAGCCACCTTGCCCAGGCCGACGGTGCCGCCGGCGCCGGAGAGGTTCTCGATCACCACTTGCTGGCCGAGTTCGTCGCCCATCTGCCTGGCGAAGCCGCGCGCCAGCGCGTCACTGGGCCCGCCTGCGGGGAATGGCACCACCAGGGTGATCGGCCGTGCCGGGAAGGCCTGGCCCTGTGCCATCGCGTGCGTGGCCATGGCCAGCGCCGCGGCGGCGGCCAGCCGGCGCAGCAGGCGCGGGGAAATTGCAGAAGGCTTGCAGGTCATGGCGAAGCTCCTCAGCGCGTGCCGGCATGGAAGGACCGCAACCATGGCAGTGCCGGCGCCAGCGTCGAAGACTCGGCCTCAGGCGCAGGCGCGCCGCTGGGCAGGGCCAGGCCGATCGAGCATGCCTGCATCTGCATCCGCGAGAATGACGAGGACGTAACGCTTTGGCGCTTGCGCCGGGCCGGCCCCGGGCGGCGTGCGTCGGCGCGCGAGAGCGTGCGCGTGGTGCCGGCCTACACCAGCAATGACGGCAGCGTGGCGCGGGCCTGGGCGGAACAGGGGCTGGGACTGGTGCTGCGCTCGGAATGGGACGCCGCCGACGCGGTGGCGCGCAGTGCGCTGGTGCGCGTGCTGGCAGACTGGGAGTTCGACAGCGCACCGGTGACGCTGCTGGTTCCTACGCGACGGGGTCGCACGGCCCGCGTGCAGGCGCTGATGCAGTTCCTGGAAGAGGCACTGGGAAGCGGCAAGCGGGACCAGGTGCCGGCACGCCGGGCCCGTCCGCCAGGCTGACGCCTTATCCCGCTACCCTCCTGCGTGATCCCTGCGCCAGCTGGCCGGCGCCATCCCGAACTGCGCCGAAAACCACCGGGTAAACGAACTGGCCGACCCATACCCTAGCAACTGCGACACCCGCAGCAGCGAATAGCGCGGATTCTCCACGTACCGTCGCGCCAGTTCGCGCCGCACGTCGTTCAGGATGTCAGTAAAGGTCTCGCCCGCGTCGTCGAGCTGGCGCTGCATGGTGCGCAGGCTCAGGCCCAGGCCCTCCGCCACGGCCTCACAGGTGGCGCGGCCCATCGGCAGCATCAGGTAGATGGCAGCGCGCACTTCATGGCCGATGGACTGCGGGTTGGCGCGCGGCAGCGTGTCGATGAACTGCTGCGCATAGCGCGCCATGACCGGGTCCGCCGTCGGGTTCGGCGCGTCGAGGTCGGCCGCGCGGCAGATGATGCCGTTGCAGTCCGCGTTGAATTCCAGCGGGCAACCGAACAGGCGGCGATGGATGCGCAGGTCGGCCGGCGGCGCATGCGTGAAGCTCACGCCGATCGGCTGCCAGCGCGGGCCCAGCAGCAGCGCGCACATGCGGAAGACGACGCCGATGGCCAGCTCGGTGGCCTGCCGCGAGGGCGCGTCGCTAAGCACTTCCTGCCGGATGACCACGGCGCTGCCGGCATCCTCGAGCAACAGCGCGACCGAGTCATTGACCAGGTGCCGGTAGCGGATGGTGGTGGCCAACGCGGCACGCAGCGTGGGTTGCTGGCTGATCAGCAGGCTCATCACGCCAAAATCCGACAGCTGGCGCGACTCCGCCATGCGCAGCCCGAAGGTCGGGCAGGCCGAGGCCTGCGCTGCGGCTTCCAGCAGCGCCACGCAGGCGCTGACCGGGACGCGCTGGTCGGGATCGTCCAGCCAGGTCCGCCGCAGCCGCGCCTGGCGCAGCAACGGCTGCGGATCCAGGCCCAGGTCGCGCGAAACCTCGACGAAGTTGGTCAGTGCGGCAGCACGTATCAGGGTTGCCAAGCCAGCGTTGCCTTGCGATGAGATGTCAGTTGGTGGGCGCAGTCTGCCCGCTGCAGCAGCGATCATAGGGCCGCGTGGCATGAAATGCAAAGTCATCGGTAGCCAATGCAAAGCCGGCCGGGGCGGCAATCTCTACAGTTCCCTGCATCTGCAGCATGTTCTGCACCAATCAGACTCCAGGAGACAAGACCATGGCAAACGTTGTCCGCATGTACGAGACCGGCGGCCCCGAAGTGCTGCGCTATGAACACATGGAAGTGGGCGAGCCGGGCCCGGGACAGGTCCGCATCCGCCACGTGGCAGTGGGACTGAACTACGCCGACACCTACTTCCGCAATGGCACCTATCCCGTTCCGCTGCCCAGCGGCATGGGCGTGGAAGCCGCCGGCGTGGTGGTATCCGTCGGCCCGGGCGTGACCAACGTGGCGGCAGGCGACCGCGTCACCTACACCGGCTTCGTCAACACGCTGGGCGCCTACAGCACCGAGCGCCTGGTGCCGGCCGCGCCGCTGATCCGCCTGCCGGAGAGCATCGCCTTTGAAACCGCCGCGGCCATGACCATGCGCGGGCTGACCTCGGCCTACCTGATGCGCCGCATCTATCCGTTCAGCCAGGGCGACACCATCCTGCTGCACGCCGCGGCGGGCGGGGTCGGGCTGATCGTGTCGCAGTGGGCCAAGCTGCTGGGCCTGACCGTGATCGGCACGGTGTCCACCGAAGCCAAGGCCGAAGTGGCGCGCGCGCATGGCTGCGACCACATCATCCAGTACACCCGCGAAGACGTGGCCAAGCGCGTGCGCGAGCTGACCGATGGCGTGGGGGTCTCGGTGGTGTTCGACAGCGTCGGCAAGACCACCTTCATGGCATCGCTGGATTCGCTCAAGCGGCGCGGCACCATGGTGTGCGTGGGCACCGCGTCGGGCCCGATTCCGCCGTTCGACCCGGTGCTGCTGGCGATGAAGGGATCGCTGTTCCTGACACGCCCGGCGCTGGCAGACTACATCGCCGACCCCGCGGAGAAGCAGGCGCTGGCGGGCGAACTGTTCGACCACGTGGGCGCGGGCCGCATCCGCATCGGCATCAACCAGCGCTATGCGCTGGAAGACGCGGTCCAGGCGCACCAGGACCTGGAGGCGCGCCGCACCACCGGTTCGTCGATCTTCGTCATCTGAGAACAAAAACAGAGGAGACAACACCATGCATGCAGAACCCCTGACCTGCACCATCGGCGCCGAACTGAGCGGCGTCAGCCTGGCCGATGCATCACGCGATGCCGGCCTGTTCGCCGAAATCAAGGCGCTGTTGCTGCAGCACAAGGTGCTGTTCCTGCGCGACCAGGACATCACCCGCGCCGAACACGTTGCCTTTGCGCGCCGCTTCGGCGAACTGGAAGACCACCCGGTGGTAGGCAGCGACCCGGAACACCCGGGCCTGGTGCAGATCTACAAGTCGCCCGACAGCAAGGTCGAGCACTACGAGAACTCCTTCCATTGCGACGCCACCTGGCGCCAGGCGCCGCCGATGGGCTGCGTGCTGCGCTGCGTGGAAACGCCGGCAGTGGGCGGCGACACCATCTGGGTGAACATGGGCGAGGCGTACCGGCGCCTGCCGCAGGACATCAAGGCCCGCATCGAAGGCCTGCGCGCCAAGCACAGCATCGAACACACCTTCGGCGCCAATATGCCGCCGGAGAAGCGTGCCGCGCTGGCCGCGCAGTTCCCGATGGTGGAGCATCCCGTGGTGCGCATTCACCCGGAGACGGGCGAGCAGGTCCTGTTCGTCAACGCCTTCACCTCGCACTTTGCCAACTACCACCGCGACGATGTGGTCCGTTTCGGCAAGGATTTCATGCCCGGCGCAGGCGATCTGCTGCACTATCTGTGCGCGCAGGCGGAGATTCCGGAGTACCAGGTGCGCTGGCGCTGGAAGAAGAACAGCGTGGCGATCTGGGACAACCGCTGCACCCAGCATTACGCGGTGCAGGACTATGCGCCCACGGTGCGCAAGATGGAGCGCGCCGGCATCATCGGCGACGTGCCGTTCTGAAGGCGGCAGACATGCAACCAAACCTTGTGTCTGCGGCCCCGCAGGCTTACGCCTATCCCTTGCTCGTCAAGCAACTGCTGCTCAATTCGATGTCGCTCTACGGCGACCAGCCGATCACGTACCGCGGGCAACTGCGCCATAGCTATCGCGAATTCCGCCAGCGCGTCGGCCGGCTGGCTTCCGCGCTGGCCGCGCAGGGGGTGGCGCACGGCACCACCGTGGCGGTGATGGACTGGGACAGCCACCGCTACCTGGAATGCTATTTCGGCGTGCCGATGATGGGCGCGACGCTGTTCACGGTCAACGTGCGGCTGTCGGCGCAGCAGATCCTGTACACGCTGAACGATTCCGGCGCCGAGGTGGTGCTGCTCCATCCGGACTTCCTGCCGGTGATGGAAGAGATCCGCGGCCAGCTGACGAGCGTGCGCAGCTTTGTCCTGCTGGCAGACGGCCAGCTGGTGCCGCCGACATCGCTGCCCTTCTGCGGCGAGTACGAGACGCTGCTGCGCGCGGCCTCGCCCGACTTCGACTTCCCCGAGTTCGACGAGAATACCCGCGCCGCCACCTTCTATACGACGGGCACCACCGGCGATCCCAAGGGCGTGTGCTACAGCCATCGCGACATCGTGCTGCATGCGCTGGCCTCGGCCACCAGCCTGTGCTCGCCGCGCGAAGGACAGCGCCTGCACCGCGAAGACGTCTACATGCCGATCACGCCGATGTTCCACGTGCTGGCCTGGGGCATCCCGTATGTCGCGGTCATGCTCGGGCTGCGCATCGTGCTGCCGGGGCGCTATGCGCCGGACATGCTGCTGCAGCTGCGTGAGACCGAGCGGGTCACGTTCTCGCACTGCGTGCCGACCTTGCTGCAGATGCTGTTGCAGGCGGCGCAGGCAAGCGGCCAGGACTTGTCGGGCTGGAAGCTCATCATCGGCGGCTCGGCGCTGCCGCCGGCGTTGTGCGAGGCTGCCCTCGAGCGCGGCATGGATGTGTTTGCCGGCTATGGCATGTCGGAGACCGGCCCCATCGTCGCGCTGGCCCAGTTGCCGCCAGGCGACGCGCGTCGCGACCATGAGACCGAAGTGCGCATGCGCTGGCCGGCCGGTGGCGATGGTGGACTTCCGCCTGGTGGATGAATCGATGCACGACGTGCCGCGCGACGGCCGGGCGCGCGGCGAGATCGTGCTGCGCGCGCCGTTCCTGACCAAGGCATACCACGGCAAGCCCGAGGCATTGGCCGAGCTGTGGGCCGGCGGCTACCTGCATACGCAGGACATCGCGGTAATGGGCGACGACGGCTTCGTGCAGATCGTCGACCGGATCAAGGACGTGATCAAGACCGGCGGCGAATGGGTCTCGTCGATCGAGGTCGAGAGCCTGGTCACGCAGGTGCCGGGCGTGCAGGAGTGCGCGGTCATCGGCGTGCCGGATGCCCGGTGGGGCGAGCGGCCGATGGCATTCGTGGTGCGCCAGCCTGGCACAACGGTGACCGCGGATGCGATTCGTGCGTCGCTGCTGGCGCGCGTCGAGGCCAACCGGCTCAGCAAGTATGCGGTGCCGGAATCTGAGCGGATCCTGTTTGTCGACGAGATCCCGAAGACCAGCGTCGGCAAGATCGACAAGAAGCGCTTGCGCAGCACCGGCGCCTGAGCCGCCAGCAAGAAGAAGAAAGGGCAGCCTCGGATGAGGCTGCCCTTTTGCATTGCCGGGAACTGACTCAGGGCTGGATATTGAACGCCTTGACGATGCTGGCATTGCGCTCGAACTCCACGCGCACTGATTCGGCCAGTTGCGGCAGGGGCTGCGCCGGCAGCGGCTCATAGCCGAGCGCCTCCATGCGGTCACGTACCTTGGCGGAAGCCGCGGCCTTGTAGGCAGCCGCGTGGATCTTCTCGGCCAGCTCTGGCGACAGCTTCGACGACGCAATCACGCCCACCCAGTTGCTGAACTCCATGTCGGGGTAACCCATTTCCGCAAAAGTTGGAACCTGCGGCAGCAGCGCCGAGCGGCTCTTCGACGCCACGGCATAGACCTGCACCTTGCCGGCACGGATCATCGGCAGCGAGGTCACCATGCCGTCGTACATCACCGCGATCTGATTGCCCATCACCTGCGTCAGCGCCGGCGCGGAACCGGCAAAGGGCACATGCTGCAAGTCCAGCCCGGCCTTCTGGTTCATGATCATGCCGGCGTAGTGCGAAGCGGTGCCGGCGCTGTACGAGGAAAAGCTGAGCTTGCCCGGATTGGCCCGGGCGTAGCTGACCAGGCCCTTCAGGTCCTTGGCCGGCAGGCCAGGCGCGCCGATCATCACCATGCGCGAACGCGCCACGGCGGCGACGGGCCTGACGTCTTTCAGCGTGTCGAACGGCTGCTTGAGCACATGCGGGATCTCGGTCAGCACATTGCTGGCGGTGACCATGATGGTCTGGCCATCAGCGGGCGCGGCCAGCATGGTGGTGATGGCAATGCCACCGCCGGCGCCCGGCTTGTTGTCGACCACCACGGGGTGGCCAAGGTCCGCCGACAGCTAGTCTGCCAGCAGGCGGGCGAGCACGTCCATGGTGCCGCCCGCGGGAGCGGGCACCAGCATCCGGACCGGCTTGCTGGTCCAGGCCATAGCAGCGGGGGCCGCCAGCGCCAGGCCGGCCGCCACGGCGGCGATGCGCAGCAGGAATGAAGGGTGGGTGGGCATGTTGTCTCCGTTATGTAGTATGGATCTTCTGTCCAGCATTGCCCGGCGCGGCGTCACCGGGCGGTGAGCGCGATGCCAGGCGGGGGTGGGGAAACGGGAGACGCGCGGGCCAGCGCCCGAAGCATTGCCTCCAGCAAGGCACGCGGCGGCCTGGCGCCGGCGATCCGCGTCGCACCGTTGATCACGAAGCGCGGCACGCCCAGGCCGGGACTGGGTAGCGGCACCTCGTCGCCATGCAGCGGCGGCAGCCACGCCAGGTCCTGCGCAGTCGCTGGCGCCGCCGCTTGCGGCATCGGCATGCCACAGGCGATCGCTGCCGCGTGCAGCACGCGCGGATCGCCGAGATCCTCACCGCGCAGGAAGTACCCGTCAAACAACCGGTCGATCAGCGCGGACGCGGCCGCTTCGCCACCAGCCTGGCGCGCATACCGGATCAGGCGATGCGCAAGCACGGTGTTGGGCAGCACTTCGATGCGCTCGGGTTCCAGCGTGATGCCGGCCTCGCGCGCCGCGGCGCATACCTGCGCCTGCCGCAGCGCCACGGCTTCGGCGCTGCCAAGCCGCGCCAGGCTGAACTTGCGATAAGGGATGCCGGCCGGCGGCAGCGTCGGAAACAGGAGAGAGCTGCACCATTCGACCGTGACGGCTACATCGGGCCGTTCCTGGGCCAACTGGGCCAGCGCTGTTTCAAGATGGCGCTTGCCGATCATGCACCAGGGGCAGACCAGGTCGAACCCGACCTGGATGAAGAGGGAGGCGGGCCGGTTCATGGCAGAACGCCCGTAGCGGCACGCTGCCCGCGGCGGGCCGGCGCCGCCGCCAGCACTTGCGCGCATTCGGCCTCGCTCATCTGCGCCCAGCGCCCGATTTCCAGCCGTGTCCTGGCGCAGCCTTGGCAATAGCGGTTGGCGAGGTCCATGCGGCAGATGTTGATGCAGGGATTGATAAGGGCGTCAGGGTGATGCATCACGGACTCCGGTAGTGCATAGGGCCGGCAGGTATGCCGGCCCTGTGGCCAGCGTCAGGCCGCCGCGCGCAGCGGCAGGTTCTTCTGTCCCGTCTTGCGGTTGGGCGCCATGCCATTGGCTTCCAGCGTGGCGTCGACGCTGTTGTACCAGGTGCCGATGCGGTAGATCTCGCGGGCTTCCTTGCCCGATGCGATCTCGCGGCCCAGTTCATGCGCCACGCGCACGCACTGCTCGATCTGCTGCACCGAGGTCATGCGCTTGCCATGCTGGTCGATGATGGTGTCTTCGATGCCGCAGCGCGGGTGCAGGCCCATCGACATCGCCATCATGTTGAACGGCAGCACGTTCTTCAGCAGCGACTCGGCGGTCAGCGTGCAGCCGTCCGGCGCGCGGTGTACGAAGTTGAAGAAGTTGAACGGGTTGGGGCCATCAAAGCCGCCGCCGATGCCGATCCAGGTCAGGTTCAGCGGGCCGGTGTAGACGCCGGCGCGCAGCAGCCGCTCCAGCGTTTCCAGCGCGTGGATGCCGGTCAGCTGGAAATGCGGCTGGATACCCGAGGCCTGCAGCCGGCGCAGGTGCTCTTCCACCCAGCCCGGACCGGCCGGCACGGTCATCTCGCGATAGGCGGCCTGATAGGCCGGGTGTTCCAGCGAGGTGCCCTTCAGGTATTCCGGATAGAGCAACTCCATGATGTTCATCTGCGTGGTGTTGATCGCCACGGTCACCTGGTCGGGCTTGGGCTCCAGCTCCGCCAGCATGTGGCGGGTGTCGTCGGACAGCCACTTGGCCGCCTGGCCGTCGTCTTCCGGCGCAAACGAGATCGAGCCGCCGACCTGGATGATCATGTCCGGCACTGCGGCGCGCACGCCGGCGATCAGCTCGTTGAACTTGGACAGGCGCTTGGAGCCCTTGCCGTCGAGTTCGCGCACATGCAGGTGCAGCACCGTGGCGCCGGCGTTGTAGCAATCCACGGCCTTCTGGACCTGTTCTTCCATGGTGACGGGGATGTCCTCGGGGAAGTCCTGCGGCATCCACTCCGGGCCATACGGGGCCACGGTGATCACCACCTTGTCCATGTTTTCGGGGTGCAGGGAATCGTCAAGGAATTGCATGGATGGCTCCGGTTGGTTAGTGGTTGGAGTATCGGTGAACGACTGGCCGCAATTTGACGATCCGGGACATCCGATTTACATTTCGGGGCACTCAGGGAAAGCACGGAATCCGCCCCATGTCCTACTATCTGCGCAGTGCCAGCCTGACCAACTACGTGGAAGTCGCACGTTCGCTGGGGCTGGATCCATACCAGCAGCTGAGGACGGCAAAGATCAACCGCTCGGTACTGCTCGATCCGGATATCCGCATCCCCGCGGCGTCGGTGGGCCGCTTGCTGGATGCGTCGGCACACGCCGCCGGGGTAGATGATTTCGGCTTGCGCATGGCCGAGCTGCGCGAGTTCTCGAACCTCGGCCCGCTCGCCTTCGTGGTGCGTGAAGAGCCCACGTTGCGTCGCGCGCTGGAGTCGATGGTGCGCTACATGGGTCTGCAGAACGAGTCGCTGTCGATGCGCATCGAAGACAGCGATGAACTGGTGATGATCCGGCTGCAGGTGCTCACCGAAGCGCCCGGCACCTTGCGGCAGGCCGCCGACCTGGCGGTCGGCGTGGTGTTCCGGATGCTGAGGCTGTTCCTGGGGCAGTCCTGGCGGCCGCGCAGCATCTGCTTCACCCATCCGGCACCGGCCAGCGCGGCCACGTTTTCACGCGTGTTCGGCATGCCCTGCACCTTCAACCAGGATTTCGACGGCATCGTCTGCCTGGCCTCGGACCTGGAAGCGCCGTTGCCGTCGTATGACCCGGTGATGGCGCAGCAGGTGAAGCACTATCTCGGCACGCTGCTGGCGCAGTCGACCGCGGCGAGCATGTCGGACATGGTGCGCAAGCTGGTCTACGCGCTGCTGCCCACCGGACTGTGCTCGGTCGAACGCGTGGCCCAGCACCTGAGCGTCGACCGGCGCACCGTACATCGTCGGCTCGGGCAGGAACATACGACCTACTCCGACATCCTTGCCGAGGCCCGTGCCGACCTGGTGATCCGCTACCTGGAGAACCGCGAGCGTCCGCTGTCGGAAGTGGCCGCGCTGCTGGGGTTTTCGTCGCTGAGCGCGTTCTCGCGCTGGTTCAGCGGCCGCTTCGGGCGCAGTGTGTCGGCATGGCGTGGGCAGTTGGGGTAAGTGCCTTCGATAACCGGCTTTTGAACGATC